>JBCDDI010000579.1:0-2612 GCA_039180365.1 Pseudomonadota bacterium | reverse complement strand
CCTCGAGTACTTCAAGCAGAAGGTGCGAGATTCGGGGGATGCGATCTTCCACAACGGTGACCTCTATCCGCCGCACTATAAGAAGGTCCGCGCCGTGACCTGGGCGCGCACGGAGCGGGGCGTGACCGAGCCGAATCGCCTGCAGCCGATCCGCAAGCACTTCCTGCTCGAGAAGTACTTCTTCTGGGCTTTCACGGAAACACCTTTCGGCCGCTGGCGCCGGGAGTTCATCGTCGACCCGCTCATCATGCGCAAGAAGCTCGTGCACTGGCGCAATTTTGAAGCGGGCTATGACGTCGCAGAGCTTGAACCCTATTCGCGCAAACAGTCCACCTATGTGCTGCAGGAGTACTTCGTTCCCATCGATCGGATCGACGCGTTTGTTGAGGCCGCCGGTGAGGTGCTCCGCCGCTACAAGGTGAATGTGGTGAACATCTCCATCCGCCATGCGTTGCCGGACAGCGGCTCGCTCCTGGCCTGGGCCCGGGAGGAGGTGTTTGCCTTCGTGCTCTATTACAAGCAGCGCACGCGCGAAAGCGCCCGCAACCGCGTTGCCATCTGGACCCGGGAGCTGGTGCAGCGTGCGGTGGAGCTGGGCGGCACTTACTACCTGCCTTATCAGGTGCATGCGACGCCGGAGCAGTTCCACCAGGCCTACCCGCGCGCCCGCGAGTACTTTGCGCTCAAAAAGCAGCTTGATCCGGAATTCCGCTTCACGAACGTGCTCTGGGATGCCTACTACCCGGAGAGTGAGCGCTGCCGCGGCAAAGCGGTTGCAATTCGAGAGGGCGAGCCCTCGGAGTTCAAGCGCGTGTTCGCGCGGCTTCCCTACCACGACGGCTTCTATCTCTTCCTGCAGAACGTCTTCAACCTGTTTCCGGAGGATCGCTTTCATGCGCTCATCCTCGAGGCCATTGCGGCCCGGGATACGGATGAGTCCATGTATCGGCACATCCAGGAAGGCCTCGGCGACATCGATGGTCCCCTGGGGGCGCTCACCCATGCGCTGCCGGCTTTGGCCAAGCAGAAAGCAGTGTTGAAAGAACAGACTCTGGAGCTGCTTGGAGATACGACTGCGGTCGATGGATACCTAGAGATTGGCACCATCGGCCGCTACTACAGCACGCTCAAGAAGGCAGTAAAGTTCAGCGGGCCGCTCTACATGATGAATGACATCGCGCCCACGAGCTCGCCGGTGGATATGATCGACCGCGGCCAGATCGGAGAAGTGGGTAAGTTCCTGCCGCTCGGCAACTACGAAACGCTGGGCAGTCACGGCATTGATGATGCCAGCCTCGAGCTCATCACCTGCTACATCGGCCTGCACCACTGCCCGCTCGAAGGGCTCGACAACTTCGTCCGCTCAATCGTCAACGCGCTGAAGCCCGGTGGCCTCTTTGTGCTCCGCGATCACGACTGCACCACACCGGAGATGGTGGAGTTCGTCTCGCTCGTGCACACGGTGTTCAACGCCGGCACGGACGTGACCTGGGCGGACAACGACGCAGAGCTGCGCTTCTTCCGCGCGGTGGATGAGTGGATTGAGTATCTCCGCGGTCTTGGTCTTGAGCATCAGGGCGAGCGGCTCCTGCAGGAGAACGACCCGACAGACAACGTGCTTATGGCGTTCCGGAAGGTCTCATGAGTAGCAGGGCGGCGCTGATCGGGCTTTTCAGCCTTTGTCTGGCGGCTTCGCTGCCGACCTGGGCCGAAATCGTCGTCGCCCCTGAAGAACACCGACGCGGCGAAGATCAGACCTACCTCACCTATCCCGAGTGGTTCCTGGTTTTCAGCCCCGCCGAATACGCGGGGTTCCTGGCCCGCGACCCCGCATCTGAGTTTCCCTACTTCGGCCATGTCGGCCAGTTCTGGGAAGCCTATGGGGCGATGACGGGCGCCATGGAAGACCGCTATCCCTTTAACTTCGGCTACCACGTGATGGTGATGGTGATCGGTACGAGCACAACCGTGGAGTACGCCTTGAAGGCTGGCTATGAAGCCGTGTTTGGCCGTTGGTTCGAATGGGCGGAAGGCGCGAAAGGCGCGAAAGGCGCGAAAGGCGCGAAAGGCGCGAAAGGCGCGGTGACTCCGGAGGATGAGTTCGCCGCGTACATTGCCCAGGACTACGTCGACTTCATCCTGCAGACCCCCTGGTACGAATACGATTTCTTCGCGGCGCTCAAGGCGCTCTGGACGGAAGTACCGCTCACGGGGCCGAGCTTGGCCCGAAAGTGGGAGCGGCGCTATGCGCTCACCACGGAATACCTGGTCAAGGGCGGCTACGCGATCCTCATCAAGGCAGGCGCGCAGGCGGGGTACGAAGCGCCGATTCCGCTGACGACCGTGCTCCTCGATCATCAGCCGTCACTCGTTGCTGAGCCTGGCGAACCGCCGCTGGAAGTAGAGCTCTTAAAGCGCATGGACAACGGACGGGTGCTCGTGACGCTGCCGCGCTACGACGCCTTTAAGGACAACGCCAGTGCATTGGCCCGCGCCGGTGCCGAGTTTGAAGAAATCGCCGGTAACCGCGGTGTGATCATTACCAGTGTCGTGGCGGAGGAAGCACTGGATTTGGCGGTGCCGCATGTCGTGCTGCTTGAGCAGGACATCCT
>JBCDDI010000578.1:0-2619 GCA_039180365.1 Pseudomonadota bacterium | reverse complement strand
TCGAGGTAGACCTCGGGAATTGAGAAGTCGAGTTTGATGACCGAGATATCGTCCAGAGTCGTAATGAGGCTGCCCGGGGTAACGAGGGTGCCTTCGCTGACCTCCCGGAAACCGAGTAAACCGGTGAAGGGGGCGCGAATCAGTCGGTCCTCAAGTCGGGCAACGATCGACTGGTAGCGCGCCTCCGCACCCGCCAGACGGCTGACGGCAGCATCCAGTTCCGAAAGTGGGACCAGATTGTTCGCCGCCATAGACTCGAGGCGACGGACCTGGTTACCGGCGTCCTGCACGTTGGCTTCCGCTTCGTCCAGCAGTGCCGACTGCTCGCGATTTGTCAGTTCCACGAGCACGTCGCCCTCGCTGACAAAGGCACCGTCGTCGAAGTTCACCCGGCTGATCGTATCGGTGACCTTGGCGGCAATGGTCACCGATTCGTTGGCCCGGGTGGTGCCGATGGCTTCTACCTCGTCGCGAATCTCCCGGACTGTCGCCTGTTCGGCAAGGACGTAGGTTGGGCCGCGAGAGAAACCGACGGGCGGGCCGCCGTTTGCAGTCTTCTGTTCGCAGGCGCTCAAGAGCACGAGGAGTACTGAAGCGATGGTGGCGATTCGAAACACGCAGGGTCCTTCGGATGGAAAAAGGATTCGCTGGCAATGCGCATCAGGCATGCCGCACAGGCAAGGTGTGCAATAAGGGTACCTTGTTTCGACGTCGGGTGGGCTCAGAGGTTCATTAGCCTTCGACCTTCGACCTTCGACCTTCGACCTTCGATCGCCGACCGTCAAGGAGGCCGGTCGGGTTCGCCGCAGGGGCCCGCTGGTCGAGTTGGCATCTGCCACATACACTGTCCGCTATCCACTATGCGCTCCAAAATGGGGCGTTGCATCATGAAGGGCATTCAGATCATGGGTTGGGCGAAACGGTGAGCGAGAACTTTTTTCACCTGCTGCAGTATGCGGCGGGCAAACGCCTCGACGCGCCCGCGCTCCTGCGCCCGGGGTGTGATTCCGTGAGTTATGGCTCACTGATGGCAGAGAGTGCCCGGTTGGCCGGACTGCTGTTAAAACTTGGCGTGGCGCCCGGGGACCGGGTTCTCGTGCAGACCTCGAAGTCGCTGGAAGCCGTGGCGCTGTATCTGGCCTGCCTTCGATGTGGGGCGATCTACGTCCCGATCAACACGGCCTACACCGGCGCTGAAGTTGCCTACTTCCTTGAGGACGCGGAGCCGGCGCTTTTTGTCTGCGATGCCGGGGATGCGGACGGCTACGCCGGTCAGATCGGCGCGCTCGGCCTGGGCACGGTGCTGCGAAGCCTGAATGCCGATGGCAGTGGCAGTCTCATGAGTGACCCGGCCCTGCCGGCGCCGGGTGAGCTCGATAAGGAGCTCGCCAAGCTTGTGGTGCCCCGGGACGGCGAGGACCTTGCGGCCATCCTCTATACCTCCGGCACCACCGGGCGTTCCAAAGGCGCGATGCTGACGCACAGCAACCTCGCGACGAGTAGCGTCATGCTGGTGGACTACTGGGGCTGGCAGGACGACGACGTGTTGCTCCATGCGCTGCCGATTTTTCATGTCCATGGGCTCTTCATCGCGCTGCACTGCGCCATGCTGAAGGCGACGCCGATGATCTTCCTGCCGGGTTTTGATGCCGAGACGGTGCTTGAGGCGCTGCCTGAGGCGACGGTGATGATGGGCGTGCCTACTTTTTACAGTCGGCTGCTTGCTCAGGCATCCCTTGATGAGGCGCGCTGCGCGCATGTGCGGCTTTTTATCAGCGGCTCCGCGCCGCTGACTACGCAGACCTTCGAAGCCTTTGAGGCCCGCACCGGGCACCGCATTCTCGAGCGCTACGGCATGAGCGAAACGATGATGAACATTTCCAACCCCCTTGAGGGTCAGCGGGTGGCGGGAACCGTCGGCTTTCCTTTGCCGGGCGTTGAAGTGCGAATCACTAATGAGGCTGGCGATCAGCTGGCGGCTGGCGAGGTGGGCGTCATTGAGGTGCGCGGCCCGAACGTCTTTAAAGGCTACTGGCAGATGCCGGAGAAGACGGCGGAGGAGTTCCGCGCGGATGGGTTTTTCATCACCGGTGATCAGGCAGTTATGGACGAAACCGGTCGGGTCAGTATCGTCGGTCGTGAGAAGGATATGGTGATCTCCGGTGGCTACAACGTGTATCCGAAGGAGATAGAGACGCTCATCGACGAGATGCCTGAGGTTCAGGAGAGTGCCGTGATCGGCGTACCCCATCCCGATTTCGGCGAGGGGGTCGTGGCGGTGGTGGTACCGAGCGGTGCAGCTGTGGAACAGGTTGCCGTTGATAGCGCCCTCGCCGGAAAGCTTGCCCGTTTCAAGCAGCCTAAGCACATCGTTAATCTGCCGGAACTGCCGCGGAACGCCATGGGTAAGGTGCAGAAGAATCAGCTGCGCCAGGAATACGGTGGCCTCTTTACTGGTGCGGCCGACGGGCAGCGCGGCAACGACGGCGCGGGCGGCGCCTGAGATGCTGGCCGTCACGATAGCCACCGCCGTTCAGTTCATCATCCTCTTCGGCTTGGCCGTGGTGGTGCTCTCGCTCGCACGGCAGGTCGGCATTCTCCATGAACGGTTAAGTCCTG
>JBCDDI010000577.1:0-2648 GCA_039180365.1 Pseudomonadota bacterium | reverse complement strand
GTAAAAAGCCCCTTTCGCGACGAGGAAGCATCGTCCATCCGGAGCGCTGTGCTAACGTAGTGCGATTGCCGGACGCATCCCACAGTCCTTCATTAACGACCTTCTGGCGCGCACAGATATTGTTGATCTGATCGATTCGCGCGTGCCCCTGAAGAAGGCCGGCCGCAACTTCCAGGCCCGCTGTCCCTTCCACGAAGAGAAGACGCCGTCTTTCAGCGTCGCACCCGATAAGCAGTTCTATTATTGCTTCGGCTGCCAGGCCTCAGGCACGGCACTGACCTTCCTCATGGAATACGACCGGCTCGAGTTTGTAGAAGCGGTGGAGACGCTCGCCCGCATGGCGGGGGTAGAGGTGCCTCGCGAAGGGGATCGAGGCGGGCCGCGGGAAGACCACAGCCGAATCTACGACGCCCTTGCCCAGGCGGAGAAGCTCTACTGTCGGGCCTTAAAGAAGTCTGACGCTGCCGTGAGCTATCTCAAGGATCGGGGCCTTACGGGCATTGTCGCCCGGGATTTTGCCATCGGCTACGCGCCTGACGGCTGGCAGACGATCAGTGATGCCCTGCAGAGCGATAGAAAACAGGGCGACAAACGGCAGGGCGATCAGCAGCAGGGTGAAAAAGGCTTCAGCGAAAAAGATCTCCTTGGAGCCGGACTGCTGACGAAGAACGATCGAGGCCGGGTTTACGACCGGTTTCGGGATCGCATCATGTTTCCCATTCGGGATACGCGCGGGCGGGTGATCGGCTTCGGCGGCCGGGTGATGGGCGCCGCTGATGGCCCGAAGTATCTGAACAGTCCGGAAACACCGGTGTTTCATAAAGGTCGCGAGCTCTATGGGCTCTACGAGGCTCGCAATGCGCTGCGGCGTATTGAGCAACTGATCGTGGTTGAGGGCTACATGGACGTGGTGGCGCTGTCGCAGGCCGGCGTTGCGAACGTGGTTGCGAGCCTTGGCACCTCCGCCACAACGGATCACTTCCACAAGCTCTACCGCTATTGCGAGGAGGTGGTCTGCTGCTTTGATGGGGATGCAGCCGGGCGACGCGCGGCCTGGAAAGCCCTGGAGAATGCCCTCGGCACCCTGACCGATGGCCGGCAGCTGAAATTCATGTTTCTCCCGGACGGGGAGGATCCGGACAGCCTGGTCCGCAAGGAGGGTAAGGGCGCGTTTCTTGAGCGGATTAAAGGGGCTTCGCCGGCCATCGAATATCTTTTTGCAGAGCTTTCCAGCGGCCTCGACCTGCACGGCCTTGACGGGCAGGCCAAGCTTGCGAGTCTCGTTATGCCCTATATAGATAAGGTGCCGGATGGGGTTCTCAAGCAGCTTATGCGCAACCGCCTTGCGGCCCTCACAGGGCTTGGGGGCGCGGGTCTGGATGCGGGTGTAGCTGCGCCGAAGCCCATGCGTACGGCGCAACCCGCCCGCAGCGAGGCTTCGGTTCTGACGCCACTCACCCGGCGGCTGCTTGCCGCTCTGCTGCGCACGCCAGAGAGCCTGCAATCGGTCTCCGCGGATCTGCGCGCGCGGGTGGTCGACTATGCTGCAACGGATTTCTTTGCAGAAGTAGTTAATTTTATAGACAAAAACCCGCAGGCCGATCGCAGCGAGATTCTTGGTCGCTGGGCGGGAAGCCCGCTGGCTGAGGCGCTGAGCGGTCTGGCGAGTGCGCCCCGAACGCTGTCGGATGAAGCACTGGCGGCGGAGCTGGCTGATGGCCTTTCGAACTACGTGACCGGCAAAGATCGCGAAGCCCGGCAGCAGCTCCTGGCGGAGCTGAAAGCCGCACCCAGCCCGGAGAAACTTGCCGCCCTTCGGGCCCTGCAGGCGGCTGAGCCCGGCGCGAACCTGCCTCGAAAGAAACGGTCTAACTGAGGTCGGGCGACAGCCTGCCGTAGCCGGGGTGGCTCGGAGCTTGACCGGCGAGGGCACCTTGGAAAGTCCCTTCGCGCCTCTATATTGAGCTATGCAGGCGCGGTGCTCTCATGTATGATCGCCTGTTGGCCAAGCCTGGGTGGGCAGGCTAGAGCGTACGCGGCTGTTTTTTGACTGTTTACTTGTATTGCTGAATCTCAGAGGGACGTCGGCGGGGGCGCCGCGTCCTCAAAATCGTTAGACCGGCGGCTGTAATGAAGGCGGCTGGCACCAGGCAACCTCTTCAGGGCATCCGCGGAGTAAGCGTTCCCTGCAAGAGGCAGGTAACGGGCAGGGCAGGAAAAGATTGGATCAGGGTCTCCCTGGGGGACCGGACTAAAGAGGGTCTATGAGCAACCAAATCCAACAGCAGGAATCTCGTCTTAAAGAACTCATCGCGAAGGGCAAAGAGCAGGGCTATATCACCTACGCCGAGGTGAACGACCATCTGCCCGACGACATCAGTGATCCGGATCAGATCGAAGACATCATCCGGATGATCAACGACATGGGCATCACCGTTTACGAGTCGGCGCCCGACAGCGACGAACTCCTGACGACCGGTGAGAACACGGCCGACGAGATAGCAGCTGAGGAAGCGGCCGCCGCACTTGCTGCCGTGGAGACGGAAGCCGGTCGTACGACCGATCCCGTGCGCATGTACATGCGTGAGATGGGTGAGAATACACGGTAATCAAGTTTATCCCAAATGCAATAAATAAGCATTTCATCT
>JBCDDI010000576.1:0-2660 GCA_039180365.1 Pseudomonadota bacterium | reverse complement strand
GCGGCCGTAAGCCCGGTCTGGCGGGCGACCATACGTCCAATACTGGTGCCACTGACGCCGCCGCGGACAGGGCTGCCCATGGTGACGATGCTGCGCACAAGATCAGGCCGCTCCCGGGCAATCTCTCGCGACAGAGTGCCGCCGCGGCTCCAGCCGACCAGGCTCGGCGTGGCGCCAAGGTCTTCAGCCCAGGCTTCAAGGCGCTCGATGAGCACCGGCAGGTAGTTCATCATCGGACCACGGTTCAGGCCCTGCTCCCAGGGTGCGACGTCATAGCCAAGAGAGCTTAGAAAGCGGCGCAGCAGCCAGGTAGAGCTGTCGTCGGTCATGAATCCCGGCAGAACCATCACGGGCCCCTTACCCCGAGGGACGCTCATTCGAAGCACCGGCAGCTGCACCATTAGGGCCGAGATCTCCGCCCCGACCCGGCCTTCAAGCAGGGTGTGCCAGCTGGGTGGCGGTGCGATGTCGTCACGACTCATTCAAAACTCCATTGCTCTAGTGTCTCCAGTGGGAGCGCCCTAGTTAAGCGCCTCTACGCAAGCCTTCGAGAAAGAAAGCCGGTTTTCCGGGCTGATTCCAGCTGTCCTGCGCTGACCGGACCTTGGCCGCTCAGGGGCGGTCCGCCGCTGCCAGACGTCTAAAGTAACTCCCGTGGCAAGCAAGCAGGAGCAAGCAATGACCACGGGAATGCTGACAATGACATTGATGATACTGGTGTGTTGGAACCTTTTCCTGCACCGGCGCCTTAGCCTGGAAAGCATGCGCCGGCGGGAACTCGCGGTGGCTTTCCGCCAGTTCATGATCGAGCGCCGCACAGCGGCTGCCTGACGATCCCCTCCGCGGGCTGGGGGCAATCCCCTCTCTCGAAAGAGATCCCCTCTGAGCTTCTCTCCCTCAGAAGCCCTCAGTTCGCGACTCCTTTCTTTTTTTTCGCTGCGTCGGCGGGTCCGCGCAGCCGCCTGCGCGCGACTCGCGCTTTCGCAAGAACCTGGCTAAAATGCGCGGCCTTTCGGCGCCCCGACCGCGCCGGGCCCAGGCTGAGTGGCAGAGTGGTTATGCAGCGGACTGCAACTCCGTGTACGCCGGTTCGATTCCGACATCAGCCTCCACCATTTCTCGAAATAGACTCTCGTCTAGTCAGACACTCGCGATGCCGAGCGCAAGGCTCGCCAGGGCGATGGCAATGCCAATGCCCCAGCGCGTCCATTGATTGCGCTCACGCTGGACTTCGAGCATCACAGCCGCAAGGTTGATGTCATCAGCATGCAGGCCGGTCTGTCTATCGGTCATGCTTTTTCTCGGCTATGCCTTTTCAGGTTTCCCGCCTTTCTTCAAGCGCTCTGACCCGAGCCGTGAGCCGACTCTGGGAGGCCCAGAACATGGCGTTCTGCTGCGTATGCGTATCGTGAACTTCGGCGAACTGGATGGCCGTGTCTTCCTGGAGCTTGAAGACCATGGACATGAGTTTATCGATCTGCTCGCTGAGGTGGTCGAAGCGCGCGTCTACGCCATCGAAGCGGGCGTCCACCGACGTAAAACGGGCATCTACCGCAGCGAATCGATCATCAATCTTAGCGAACTGTTGATCGTGCTCATCAAAACGCCTCGCAACTTCGTCGAAGCTCTGACGGGCTTCATCATCCATTGACTAACCTCCTCGGCGAGCATTCTAACACCCGGACTGTGCAGCACCGCGAGAGAAGCACCCCTAAGGGCCTCAGAAGTCGGCCGCTTCAGCCGTCCCCGAGCTCCGGCAGAAACTCATACTCAACGCGGTTGTTCCTGGCCGCCACCGCATTCCACTCTCCAGCAAGACTGCCGTCGCCCGGATAGGCGTAGCGGCGCGTAGAGGCGAAGCGATCGTTGCTGACGATGTCGATGCGAATACCACCGGCGCGTCCGCCGCGACGGGCCATAAACGCCGTGAACTGCATGGATTGACGATCCGAGGTGAAGCTTGAGCCGTCGAGGGGATGGCCAACGGTACCGCAGGCTGTGACCGCCGTGTCCGCCGGTGCTGTCCTCAGCTCGCCGAGGCGGTCTGCATCCAGGCAGAATTCACCGAGATGCGACGTCAGCCGGACGGTGCCGCGGAAGCCGATCTTCTCGAGATGCTCAAGGAGCGTTTCCAGCTGTTGCACCCGGCTGCGATCGAAGGCCTGCGTGTTGAGTCCGTGACCGCCGTTCTCGTTCAAGGACCACTGGAGCGCGGCAAGATAGCTCGACAGGCGATCACTGCGCTCAACTTTCATATCGGCGAGCAGGTTACTGGTCACTGATTCTGCAACCTGCATTCGTTCCGAAAGAGTACGGTCGAGCCCGGCAAGTTCTGCCAGGGCCGCATCGCGCTCTTCGGCCGCCGTTAACCAGAGCCCGCCCAGCACCAGTGCCGGGACCAGCAGCAACAGAACCAGGAGCGTGACTGCACCCTGGGAGTAGCTGCGGGAAACTTCAGGTTCGAGCGGTGCTTCTGCGTCGCGCGTTTCGCGGAGAATTTCGCCGGCAACCTGGCGGGCGAAGTTGCGGTTGCCGCGGAGAATGTCAGCGCGAAGGGCAAGATGCTGGTCTTCGAGAATGCGGGTGACGATCGCCTGCAGCGAAATGCCTGCCACCTCCTCGTTCAGATCCCCGCCGCGCCGATCCACGTCATAGGCTTC
>JBCDDI010000575.1:0-2669 GCA_039180365.1 Pseudomonadota bacterium | reverse complement strand
CTGCCACCTGCACACCGGGAATCTGGCTCACCAGCTGCTGCGCAATCGGCTGCAGCTCCATCTGCGATCGCTCCCGCTCCGCCACCGGCACAAAACGGAAACCACCGAAGGTAGTGGCCGGGGTTCCGCCCCCGCCGATCAGGAGAAAGCTGCGCAGAAACTCAGGGAAAGTCTGGAAGGCTCTGACCACTTCTGCCGCATGGGCGGCTGCGTATTCGAGGGTGGCCGTCTCCGGTGCGGAGATCTGCACGTTGAGCACTTCCCGATCTTCCGTCGGTGCAAGCTCCCGGGTACTGCCCTGGTAGAGAAAGTAGATGGAGGTTGTCACCGCAACCGCAACGAGCAGCGGCACAGCAATGAATCGCAGGGCATCCCGGAGCAGCCACTGATGTATCCGCACTTGCAGATCGAAGGCCCAGTCGACGAAGCGCTCGAAGGCGTTGCCATGCGCCCGGTCTGGCAGGATGCGCGCGGAGAGCATGGGCGCGAGGGTCAGCGCAATGATGCCGGAGATGATCACCGTACAGGCGAGGGAGTAGGCGAATTCAGTAAACAGCGATCCAGCCAGCCCGCCCATGAAGCCAATAGGCAGATAGACCGCCACCAGCGTTGTGGTCATGGAGATGATCGGTAATACCAGCTCGCGAGCTCCGAGCAGTGCCGCATTAAAGGGTGTCTTACCCTCGCTGATGTGCCGATGCACGTTCTCTACCACCACAATGGCATCGTCTACCACCAGACCAATCGCCAGCAGCATGGCGAGGAGTGTGAGCAGATTGATGGAGAAACCCATCAACAGCATCAGGAAAGCGCCGCCAATCAGTGATAGCGGCACCGCCAGCGCCGGAATCACCGCCGCCTGCCAGGTGCCGAGGGAGAGAAAGATCACCAGCAGCACGATAATCACCGCTTCTGTAAGCGTGGTGTACACCTCGTCGATCGAGTCCTCGATGTAAAGGCTGCCGTCGTAAATCAGATTCAGCTCCAGGCCCGGCGGCAGCTGGCTGATGATGTCCGGCAGGAGCGCATTCACCTCTGCTGAGAGCAGCAGCGGATTCGCACCCGGTGTTGGCGTCAGAGCCAGCATCACGCAGGGCTGATCTTTGAACCAGCTTTCCTGATCCGGGTTGCTGGTGGAAAGCACCACGTCGGCCACGTCCTTGAGTCGAGTCACCGCGGCACCGTCTGTGCGCAGCACCAGATTCTGAAACTCTTCCACCGTGGTTAGGTTAGTGGTGGCGGAGAGGTTGATCATGACGCTGTCGCCCTTGGTCTGCCCCACCGCCGACTGCACGTTCTCCTCAAGGAGCGCCTGGCGGACTTCGGAAGCCGTCATATCCAATGCCGTCAGGCGCACCGGATCGAGCCAGACTCTGAGCGCCATGGTCTGATCACCATTGATGCCGGCCTTCGCCACCCCAGGCAGCGCCTGCAGGCGCGGGACGATGCTGCGCAGCGTGTAGTCCGTCATCTGCGCCGTATTCATATGCTCGCTGGTCAACGCCAGGTAGATGAGCGCCCAGCCTTCGCTGGTAGAGAGGGAAATGATGGGGTCCAGGGCCTCCCGAGGCAGGTTGTTGCGCTCGCTGGCGATCTTGCCCTGGATCTCCGCCAGGGCATCGTACGGATCGTAGTTGAGCGCCATATAGGCCTGGATGATCGATACTCCCTGCCGGGAGATTGAGGTCACATAGTCGATGCCCTCGGCCTCGGAGGCAGCCCGCTGCAACGGCTCAGTAATGAAAGACTGCACCAGATCCGCATCGGCACCGGGAAAGGGTGTGGTGACTGTCACCAGCGCCTGCTCCGTCTTCGGGTACTCGCGCACCTCCAGGGACAGTAGCGCACGCACGCCAAGCAGTAGAATCAACAGCCCGATCACCGAAGAGAGCACCGGCCGGCGGACGAAGACGTCCGTGAAGTTCATCGGTCGCCCACCTCCTCCGGGAGGACAACCGGATCGCCGATCACCACCTGCTGGCCTTCTCGCAACTTCAGGTGACCCGTGTGGACTACCCGCTGTCCGCCGTCGAGACCGGATAGAATCTCCACACGCTCGTCGCGCGTACGCCCGACCGTGACCGGCCGCCGACTGACTGTCAGACCACCCTCCGCTTCCGTGATCACAAACACGGATTCGCCATAGGCAAAGAAGCTGATGGCCGTGCGCGGCAACGTGAGGACCGGCTCGGCGCTACCCTGAATGAGATGCACCGTCGCAAACATGCCGGGTTGCAGGCGACCATCTGCGTTCGAGAGCTGACCGCGCAGTCTCAGGGTACGGCTGCGCACGTCCACATCCGGGCTGACCACAAGCAGTTCACCGGTAAACGTCTCATCGGCCCAGGCAGCCACGCTGATCTCGAGCGGCTGGCCGGGAGCAACCACCGCCCGATGGCGCTCGGGCACGGTGAAGTCCACGTAGATAGGATCCAGTGTTTTAAGCGCAACAATCGACTCACCGGCAGCCACGATATCTCCCAGGCTGATCTCACGAATACCGAGGACCCCGTCGAAGGGGGCGCGAATGTCCTTCCGTTGCAAACGCACCTGCTGTTGCTGCACCTGAGCCTGGAGGCTGGCTGCCTCCGATTGCGTTCGATCCATCAGCGACTGGGAGAAAGCCGGGGAACCGCGCAGGCGTTCGACCCGCTGATACTCTAGGTTGG
>JBCDDI010000574.1:0-2684 GCA_039180365.1 Pseudomonadota bacterium | reverse complement strand
CTTCTGATCGAAGCGCTACCCTCGGACGACGGGGACCGCCGCACCGGTATCTGGTTTGCACTCACGGCCCACGGGCTCTGGGGGGTGATTCCGGTCTATTTCAAGTTCGTCGACTTCGCTGGTCCCTTCGAGATCATCGCCCACCGGATCTGCTGGGCCATGGTGGTCCTCGTGGCTCTGGTGCTCATCCGACGGCAGTTGGCCAGCGTTCGGCACCTGACGCGGCGCCAGATAGTCTGGCTGGGGGTGAGCGGCCTGCTCCTCTCCATAAACTGGAGCACCTTCGTCTGGGCGCTGCTCAACGAGCGCATGATCGAGACGAGTCTTGGCTACTACATCAATCCCCTCGTTAACGTGCTGCTTGGTGGCCTGTTTCTCGGCGAGCGCCTGCGGCCCTGGCAATTTGCCGCGGTCACCCTGGCCGGGTTCGGTGTTCTGAACGAGCTGCTGGCGGTCGGCGTTTTTCCGTGGGTTGGGCTGACTCTGGCCTTTACCTTCGGCTTCTACGGCCTTGTGCGGAAGAAGATTGCCGTCGACTCCGTGGTGGGCCTCGGCGTGGAAACGCTGCTGCTGCTGCCTCTCGCCATTGGCTACCTGCTCTGGCTCACGGCGCTGGGGCAGGGTTCGCTCGCGGCCGGAGAGGGCGCCGAAGTTGCGTGGCTTGCCCTCGGCGGCCCGCTCACGGTCATTCCCCTCGTTGCCTTCGCCGCGGCCGCTCTGCGTTTGCCGCTCACGGTGCTTGGCTTCTTTCAGTACCTGGCACCGTCCATCACGCTGCTGCTGGCCATCTTCGTCTACGGCGAACCATTCACCAGCAGCCAGGCGCTCACCTTCGGCTGCATCTGGTTTGCACTGGTGATCTTCACGGCCGAAGGGCTTGTCCAGCAACGGCGTCAGCGCCGGTCACAGTTGGCTGCAGGTACCTGATTTGGCGCCTGGATGCGCCGCCTGGGGCGGCAGGGAGCATCAGGGTTTGGCGAGGAGCTGTGCTTCCGCGGCGCGAATGCCGGACTGAATAGCCTCCAGGGGCCGGATCCAGGGTCGGATGGCTTCGAGGCTTTCCGGGCGTCCGTCGACGGCAGCCTGGGCGTCCTCAAAGGCGCTATAGGTGCCCATGAGCACCACATAGTAGAGATCGTCGTCGTTGGCGAGCTCCAGGATCATGCTGTCTTCGAGCTCATGGTCGCGTTGGAAGGCTTCTGCGAGCGGTCTCGTTGCCACCGCGGCCAGCTGCACGGCCAGGTGTTCGCCTGGGAGTGCCATCAGTTCTGTGACCAGCGCGTCGCGCTCCACGGCTGGTGCGGGTGCGACCGGCGGTTCCAAGGTTGCCCCCTGTTGAATGGCCACCGCTGCCGTTTCGAAGTCGATGGCTGCACTGGGATTGGCAATGCCGATGGTTTCCGTGGCGGGGGTTAACTCGTTTTCGGCGACGACGGTTTCTGCTGTTTCGACTGGATCGTTCGGCAGACGTTTCGGTCGCGGCGTGCGGGCCAGCGCTTCATCCTGAACGCACTCCCAGCTTTCCCGGGACTCGTTGATCTCACAGAACCAGGGTTCAGCGCGTTCCTGCCGGGTCGTATTGTTTCGATTCCCCGCACAGCCCGCGAGCAGGCAGGTTAGCGTGAAAAACAAAATGACGAACGGAATCTTTTTCACGGCGGCATCGGCGGGCTTGTCGTACATGAAAGTGAAATACTCAGAACGCATGATGCGCGTCATTGAATCCTGGGTTGGTATTTAGCATTATACCGGCGCCATCACGAGGTGACGTATGGTAGCGACTGTTGCTGAATATGATCGAGCACCGCGAATCCTGCGACTCAACGTCGCCGGTCAACCGATCGACTGGGTCACCTGGCAGGAAGCGGTCTGTCTTTACGCGCGTGAGATTGTTGTCTGGACGCTGGGAGACGCTGTGCTGCGAATTCGTGGCGGCCATTCCCGAATCGACAGCTGCCAGTCCCACATCGACATCCATTCGATTGTCGCCTGCGGGGGCAAGGTGGTGGCCCCATCGCGTGGCGTGCCGCCGCTCACGAACGAGGCGCTTTTCCGGCGCGAGCAGAATGTCTGCCTCTACTGCGGTGGAACCTTCAGTGATGGCGAGCTGACTCGCGATCACGTGGTGCCCACGTCCCGCGGTGGCAAGGACACCTGGGACAACGTTGTTGCTGCCTGCAAGCGGTGCAATCATCACAAAGGTAATCGGCTTCTCGAAGATTGTGGTATGGAGCTTCTGGCCCTGCCCTATGTCCCGAATTTTGCCGAGTACCTGGCGCTGACCAACAGCGGGCGGATTCTGGGGGATCAGATGGATTTCCTCAAGAAAAGCTTCGGTTCCAACAGCCGGTTGTTGCAGGCGCAGTAGCGCGAAGATAGCAGCTGCCCCGCGGTCGCGCGGCTGTGACGCGCTGCACAGTTTCATCCCCTTTCAGATTCCCTCACCTTTCCGAGGTGCTACACGCGTCACGCTTTGCGCCTGCCTGAGCGGTCAGACTGATCCTTGTGCCATGGGTGCAGCAGAAGCGTTGCCCCTTGCAGAGAGAGCTGCATCAGGCACAGGCGTTAAGGGCTGTTGGGACGAACAGCCCCCGCCAGCGAGGACGTAATCCCGTTACGCGCCTCATTCAGGGACCAGAAGGGGATACTCGATGGAAAAGCTACTTATGCTGACGGGCAGCCCG
>JBCDDI010000573.1:0-2689 GCA_039180365.1 Pseudomonadota bacterium | reverse complement strand
CGCCGGGGTTGCGCCGTACTCACCTTTCAGGACCCCGGCCGTTTCCGTGGTGATGTTTTTATAGCGCTCGCCCGTGTGTACGTTGATTACCGACTGAGGGCCAACAATCTGTGACGTTGGTGTAACCAGTGAATCATGCCGAGGTCTTCCCGGACCCGGGGAATCTCTTCGAGCACCGCGTCGAGTTTGTCGGTGGCATTCTGTTCCCGGAGCTGATTCTCAAGGTTCGTCAGCATGCCGCCAGGAACCTGTGCCACGAGAATGCGTGCATCCACACCGCGCAGCGAACCCTCAAACCTGGCGTACTTCTTCCGCACTTCACGGAAGTAGGCGGCAATTTCTTCGAGGAGTTCGATGTCGAGGCCTGTCGCTCGATCCGTTTCCTCAAGGATCGCCACCAGCGTTTCCGTCGCCGAGTGGCCGTAGGTCATGCTCATGGAACTCACTGCGCTATCGACGTTATCGATACCCGCTTCAATGGCCTTCAGATAAGTTGCCGTGGACATACCCGTTGTCGCATGACACTGCATGTGTACGTCGAGGGCCGTTTCCGTCTTCAGTCGGCTGACGAGCTCAAAGGCAACGTAAGGCTTCAGAAGACCCGCCATATCCTTGATGCAGATTGAATGGGCGCCCATGTCTTCAATCTCTTTGCCGAGATCCACCCATAGATCAAGCGTATGCACCGGCGAGACCGTGTAGGAGATGGTGCCCTGGGCGTGTTTGCCGACTTCGATCGTTGCCTTGATCGCCGTGCGCAGATTGCGCATGTCGTTCATGGCATCAAAGATGCGAAAGACATCAACGCCATTGGTCGCGGCCCGCTCGACAAACTTACGCACAACGTCGTCGGCATAGTGCCGATAGCCGAGAATGTTCTGACCGCGAAAAAGCATCTGCTGCGGGGTATTCGGCATGGCTGCCTTGAGGCGTCGGATTCTCTCCCAGGGATCTTCACCGAGATAGCGGATACAGGCATCGAAGGTCGCCCCACCCCAGGACTCCATGGACCAGAAACCCACCTGATCCAGCTTGCCCGCAATCGGCAGCATGTCTTCAATACGCAGTCGCGTTGCGAGAAGACTCTGATGAGCATCTCTCAGAACCAGTTCGGTGATGCCCAGCGGTTTTTTCTCAGTCATGCCTTTCTCTATTGATCCGTTACTGCCTGCCAATCAGGAACGACGAAGTGGCTACCGGTCTTGCGCGCGCCGGTGCGCGGCAATGGCGATGGTAATGGCAGCGATCTCTTCATCGCTGATGCCGCTGCCGGCCGCCGGAGCTGGTTCTGGCTCCGGCAGGAAGCGCTGTACTAAAGCGGACATGGCCGTCGTTGCAAAAACCAGCGTTGTGAGAAACACAAACACGGTACCCATGCCGACCAGCATGAGCTCGAGACCTTCAGCCATCAGTGTTCCGCTCAAAACACACCTCCAGAAAATTCCCGCAGAAGCTACACCGGTTCGCAGTGCGAACCAAGGGCTCTAGCTGCGACTGCGCATGGCGAGATAGCCGCCGGCGATGATCGCCGCACCGCCGAGCCAGGTTACGAGGTCTGGGCGCTCATTCCAGAACAGGTAACCGGCCAGCGACACCCAGATCAGCGCCGTATACTCGAAGGGCGCAATAACGGCCGCGCGAGCATGGCGGTAAGCCATCGCGACAAACAGATGGGCGGTCGCTCCGCAGAAGCCTGCCGCCGCAAAAAGCAGCCAGTCGCCCCCTGCCGGGGCGCGCCAGTCACCAATGGTCAACAGTGCTGCCAGAAGCGCGCTAATGGGAATGGTATAGAAAGCAAGTACCGGCGCGGGGTCCACCCCCGCCAGGCGACGATTACTGATCGAAAGAAGTGCCCAGCAGAGCGCCGAGCCGAGGATGGCCCAGGCCGCGGGAGGCAGACTGAGTCGATCGGGCCGCAGAACGGTAACCACACCAAGAAAAGCAACGGCAATCCCCAGCCACTGCTGGCCGGCAACGCGCTCCCCAAGGAGCGGCCGGGACAAAAGCACAATCAGCACCGGTCCGACATAGCTCAGCAACAGCGCGGTCACAATGGGCACATGGGCCAGCGCGTAGAAGAATCCGAAGTTCGCCCCCGCCGTCAGCAAGCCCCGGTACAGCTGCCAGCCCCAGTGCGGCGTCGCAAGACGCCTGAGACCCGTCTGGTAGTGACAGACCAGGAGCATAATCGGCAGCGCAAGCAGGGATCGGAGCAGCACGATCTGCGCTGTGCCATAGCCCGACGTTAAGGCTTTGACCGAGACGTCGATACCCGCAGCGACCAGCATGGCCAGCGACATGAGGCCGACGCCGAGAAGCGGGCGCTGATCCGGGTACATGGCGCAAATTCTGATGATGATCGAGGGCGCGGAGTATGGAGCCTCACTGGTCCGCCGACAACGGCGCCAGCTGATAAAATCCGGCCGCCCACTTGTAACCTGTTTTTCAAACCTGCAAGGAACCGCCCCCGCCGATGGATGTCGTCGAACTGCTGATCGGTATCGCTGAGATCGCCACCGCGCTGGCGGGCTTTACCGGGGTGGTGGTTGCTTTTGGCAGTCGCAGCCATGGAGCCTGGCACCCGGGTGATCGACTCCGCCTTGGCTTTCTTCTCGAAGCCAGTCTCACGGCCGGTGGCTTCGCGCTGCTGGCTCTGCTGCTGCTCGCCTCAATGGATGCTCAGGCTGTG
>JBCDDI010000572.1:0-2697 GCA_039180365.1 Pseudomonadota bacterium | reverse complement strand
GCCCGAGCGGCTCGGCGAGGACGGCTGGCTTGATGCGGGCCGAGCCATCATGACGACGGACCCGATCGCAAAGGTGCGCAGCGCCCAGGCGCAGCTTGACGGGCGGACGATCACCGTGAGCGGTATGGCAAAAGGCTCCGGGATGATTCGACCGGATATGGCCACCATGCTCGCTTTTGTGGCGACCGATGCAGCCGCAAGCCCTGCCTGTCTGGATCTACTCCTGAAGGAACTCTGCGAAGAGAGTTTCAACGCCATCACGGTTGATGGTGATACGTCCACCAACGACGCATTTATCCTTGCGGCGACCGGAGCCAGTGGCGCTGACCGCATCGACGACCCGGCCAGTTCCGCTGGCCGGGCATTGAAGGCTCTACTGGCGCCGCTTGTCCGGGAACTCGCTCAGGCTATTGTTCGCGACGGAGAAGGTGCCACCAAGTTTGTCACCGTTCGCGTTGCCGGCGGCCGGACCCTGGCGGAATGTCGAGAGGTGGCCTTCACGGTTGCCCAGTCGCCGCTGGTGAAAACGGCGCTCTTTGCCAGTGACCCGAACTGGGGACGGCTGGCCATGGCCATTGGTCGGGCCGATGTGCCCGGCCTTGATCCTGATGGGGTGTCCGTGTCTTTCGACGCGGTGCCGGTAATGACGGCCGGTCTTGTCGATCCCGCGTACAGTGAAGCAGCGGGCGCTCGGGTTCTTGCGCAGGAAGAGTTCACCATCGCCATCAACCTGAATCGCGGCGATGCACAGGCGGAAGTGTGGACCTCCGATCTCTCCTACGAATACGTGCGCATTAACGCCGAATACCGGACCTGACTCTCTTCCGCGGTCGGCGCTCTTCGCCGCTCATACTTTAGTCGCCGTCTACTTCGGAAGACAGCAGGTCGTCGGTTTGGGCGTCCCCGGGGATGGCGTGCTGTTCGTCGGCCCAGGCGCCGAGGTCGATGAGGCGACAGCGCTCGGAGCAGAAAGGTCGATCCGGATTGCTCTGCGTCCACTTCACCCGCTTGTTACAGGTCGGACAGGTCACGATCCGTGGGGTGCGGTCAGTCATGGCTCGCTCCGGCCAGTTGCAGATACTCAGCATGGAGCCGTTCCACTTCCCGGTCGAGATGATCCAGGCCCTGATCGTTAACGATCACGTCGTCAGCGGCGGCGAGGCGCTCCTCGCGGCTTGCCTGGGCCGCCATGATGGCGCGGACCTGAGCCTCCGGATTGTCATCCCGGGCCATAGTCCGCTCGAGCTGCAGCTGCTCCGGCACGTCCACCACCAGCACTCGCTGACAGATAGACGTTTGCCCGGTCTCTACCAGCAGTGGATGTGCAAGCATGGCGTAGGGTGAGGCGGCGTTCGCAAGTTCTTCGGCGATGTAGGCGTTGATGAGCGGATGGGTGAGCTGCTCGAGCCAGCGGCGTTCACTTTCGTCTTCGAAGACGAGCTTGCGGAGTGCTGCCCGGTCGAGGCTGCCATCTGCGGCAATCACGCCACTGCCGAAATGCTCCTCGATGGCAACGAGGGCCGGACGGCCCGGTTCAACAACCACTCTGGAGGCGATGTCGGCATCGACGACGCGAACGCCCAAGCCCTCGAAGCGTTCGGAAACGGCCGACTTGCCGCTGCCGATCCCGCCGGTGAGGCCGATAACAAGTTTGCTCATGAACCGGGCTCCACTGTGGCCCAGGGATTCCGGAGAGTAAGGATCCGAAAATCAGGCCGCGAAAAAAGCGACCAAGGTATCACGGTTAATCAGGCAAACCCATCCAGCAACGGCGAGGAAAGGCCCGAAGGCGATGGGTTTACCGCTTTCCCGCTGGCCGAGGATCGACGTTGCAGCTGCATAAACAAGGCCGGAAAGGGCGGCGATCAGAATGGTTCCGGGGATGATCTGCCAGCCAAGCCAGGCGCCGATTGCTGCGAGCAGTTTGAAGTCCCCATAGCCCATGCCCTCTTTTCCCGTGATGAGTTTGAAGGCCCAGAACACGCTCCAGAGAATACCGTAGCCGGCCATGGCGCCAATGAGCGCCGAGTTGAGATCCACCAGGCCACCAGCGCCGAAGCCGTTGCTCATGTTGACCAGAATGCCCAGCCACAGCAGCGGCAGGGTCAACTGATCCGGGAGCAGCTGCGTGTCGAAATCGATGAAGGTGGCGGCGATGAGTACCCAGGTAAACAGCGCCGCTGCCAGGCCAAGCCAGTTGAAGCCGAAGGTGGCAAGTACGGCCAGCGTCATGAGCGCGGTCAGGAGTTCAATGGCCGGGTAACGTATGGAGATGGGCGCGTGGCAGTTGTTGCAGCGACCGCGAAGCAGGAGCCAGCTCAGCACCGGAATGTTCTGCCAGGCTTTGATTTGAACCCCACAGCTTGGGCACCGGGAGCGGGGTGTGGCGAGATTGAAGGGCGCCTCGGGTTCGCCGCTCGCCTCTAGCTCAAGAAAAGCCCGAGCATCGGCCTGCCACTGGCGATTGAGCATCACCGGCATTCGGTAGATCACAACATTGAGGAAGGAACCGACGCAAAGACCTATCCAGAGCGCGGCGACGAGGCCGATCCAGCCGAAGGTCAGCAGAAGTTCTGTGCCCATCACGAGTCCCTGCGTGAGCCGATGTGAGGTCTGGAGCCTGGCGGTGCCTTAGCCGACGACAGCACCCAGCTGGAAGATTGGCAGGTACATGGCGATGATCAGGCCGCCGACGAG
>JBCDDI010000571.1:0-2700 GCA_039180365.1 Pseudomonadota bacterium | reverse complement strand
CCGCAACAATTTCCGTACGAGCCAGGGGTTCGCTCTCAATGCCGCGTTCCTTCGTATGCTGCAGATAGCCGCCAGCCTCCGGCACCTTCAGCTCGCCAAAGCTGCGCGGTCGGACTTCGCCCGCCCGGAGCGCCGCTTCATCGAGATCTTTAACAGGCCTGTGAACGGCATTAACCAGCCCTCCGGAAATCAATCGATCCAGGAGTTCAGCGGCGCGCAGCGGTGTGGTCGCGAAGACGCCTGAATGCATCTTCACCCCTGCCGGGATACCTAGAACCGGCAGGTCAGAGCTATCACGGCTTAAGGCGCTCAAGATGTCTCGAGCCGTTCCATCGCCACCGGCAAAGAGCAGCAGATCAACTTCGGCAGCTGTGAAAGCCTGGACCGCCGCTATGCTGTCATCGGCCGAAGGTTCCGCCGCTGGTTGGCCCAGCACGGTGGTATCTAGTTCTGCCTCGGCAAGCGCATCCGCACCCATGGGACCACCCCAGGTGTACCAGCGGACACTTCTGGCCCCGGTCGCGGCCGCCAGCATCCTCGCAGCCCGTTCAGCACCTCGGGGCTGCCCGCCGCGGGCCCGTGCCTCTGCCTGAGCCTCCGAACCATCGGAACCTTTCATGGCTGTGGATCCGCCGAGTCCGGCCACAGGATTGATCAGCAGCGCCACCTTTAAGGGGGCCAATTCGGGCAATTCGGGAGCAGCCGGCGTCAGCGCCGATTCACTGCGCCCCGCTGCGGCCGACGGATCGTCACTCACGGTCCGCCGCCAGCGTTTCTGTGACCCGTTCGGCGATGGCCAGCGACGCCGTGAGTCCCGGGCTTTCAATACCGAGCAGATTCACAAGGCCGGGCACGCCGTGGCTTTCAGGACCATCAATGCGGAAATCGGCGGCCGCTTCTCCCCGGGCGCTGATCTTCGGCCGAACGCCCACATAGTCCGGCTGCAGACGTGCTTCTTCGAGCGCTGGAAAGTAGCGTCGGATGGCGGCGGCGAAGGCCGGCTTGCGCGCGGCGTCGAAGCGGTAGTCGACGTCGTCACACCACTCCACGTCGGGACCGAATTTCACCTGCCCTGCAAGGTCGAGGGTGACGTGCACGCCGAGACCACCAGGCTCAGCCACCGGATACACCAGCCTGGAAAACGGCGGCCTGCCGCTGTAGCTGAAGTAATGACCGCGCGCGAAGTGTGCGTCCGGCGCCTTGTCATCCAGCTGCCGGGCAAGACCGGGTGCAGCCAGCCCTGCGCTATTCACGAGGCTACGCGCCAGAAGTTCGTCGTCCTGGTCCTCAAGCCTGAGTTCGACGCCATGCTCCCCGGCTCGCAGCCCGGTCACCCGGGATCCAAAGGCAATCATGCCGCCGGCCGCTTCCAGGCGGCCCTGGAGGCTGAGCATGAGGCTGTGGCTGTCAATGATGCCTGTGGAGGGCGAGAGCAGAGCGCCAACGCCTTGCACAGCGGGTTCCAGCTCTGCCAGCTGCGCGGCATCAAGCCACTGCAGATCGGTCACACCGTTGGCGGCCGCCTGCTGCTTGTAACCTTCCAGGACCTCGATCTGTTCGTCAGTCACCGCAACGATGACTTTTCCGCAGTTCCGGTGCGGCACCTGGTAGCGCTCACAGTACTCATAAAGCCGGTGCTTGCCCTCCACGCACAGGGCCGCCTTCTCGGAGCCGGAAGGGTAGTAAATACCGGCGTGAATCACTTCGGAGTTCCGGGAACTGGTTTCCGAACCGATCAGATCGTGCTGCTCAAGGACGATGACGTCCCGGCCGGCCTCGGCAAGCCGGGCCGCGCAGGCAAGCCCAACAACGCCGGCTCCGATCACAATGCAGTCAACGGCGTCAGGCAAGGAAACGCTCCAGAGCATGGTCGATGGCCTGGCCGAGAGTGCCGTCCAGCCGCAGCTCAGCGAGCCCGCTGGTCAGTGCCGGAAGCGCCGGCGGTGTTACCCGGGGATCACCGAGCTGCAGCGCCAGCGCCACCTCGTCATCGAGCCGCAGCACCTGGCGGAACAGAAAGGCCTGGTCGCGCTCTTCTTTGAGCCGCTCAGCGAGTTTGCTGCCCGCCTTCAAGCCCGCATCAGCCCAGCGGTCTTCTGCGGCGTAGATGTCTTCAAGCGCCTCGAAGTTCGTCACCAGCCGCCCTGCCGCCTTAGGTCCGATGCCCCGGATGCCGGGAATATTGTCAACGCTGTCACCGGTCAGGGCCTGGTAATCGGGGAACAAAGACGGTGCAAAACCAAACTCGGCAAGAAACTCACGGGCCCCGCGCAGGGAATCGTCCTTTGGATCCAGCAGTCGCACCCGGTCGTCCACTAGCTGATTCAGATCTTTATCGCGACTCACAATAACCACAGGACCCGTGCTCTGCCTGGCCAGCGTGGCGATGAAGTCATCCGCCTCGAACTCGAGGTCCGCCAGCACCGGCACCCCAAGCAACGACGTAACCGCCTGACAGCGATCGAGCTGCTGGCGTATGTTCTCATCGGCTGGCGGCCGATTGGCTTTGTAGTCCGGGTAGATCCGGTTCCGCCAGCAGGTAGTCAGACTCTCATCGAAGGCGACTGCGCAGCGCGTTACCGGGCCGTTATGGCCCGTCTGGGACCCAACACCGCCGCCGAGTACTTTCAACAGGTAGCTCAGATAGCCGCGAACCCCGTTCACAGACAACCCCTCACGGTCCGAAAACACATCGGGCAT
>JBCDDI010000570.1:0-2710 GCA_039180365.1 Pseudomonadota bacterium | reverse complement strand
GCGCCGTGATCCCGGCAACCACCGCCGCCCCGATTTCCGGCCCGTTGGTGTCCGGCCGAAAGAGATAGGACGCGCTCTGCCCGGTCATGTCGTCGCCGCCGGGATCGGCGTGGAGCGCCGACTGCAGGCCAATGGCCGCCCGGAACCTTTTGCCGTGCAGCAGCGCCAGATGCAGCACCGCCCGGCCGCCGATGGAACAGCCCATCACCACCGGATTATCGAGTTCCAGGGCATCAATCATGCTCATCACAAAGTTCACATAGCGCTCTGTGGTGAGCAGGTAGGGATCACCGAGGTAGCCGGGCGCCAGGGAGGACTTGCCATGGCGTGGCAGGTCAAAAACGATCACTCGGAATCGCTCGGTCACCGCCGGATCGTTCAGGAGCCCACGGTATTGGCGACCGTCGGCGCCGGCCGTGTGCAGGCAAACCAGAGGCGTACCCGTACCCGCCTCCTCGAAATAGACCCGCTGTCGTTGACCTTCTACGGTCAGATTCAGATAGCGACCCACCGCGGGTTCCAGCACCGGTGCTGCCTCCGCTGCGGCAGCACCGTCAGCTTTCGGCAGCCGATCGAACATCATCTCCAGGGCCAGCAGATACTGCTGATAGAGGAGCGCGTCCCCGGACAGCGTCAGGAGTCCCCGCATGACCATGGCGTGCAGGGTCTGATAACCCGGTGTCGGCTGCGCCGCCAGAAACTGCGCCCAGTCAGCGTCACTCGCTTTAAGCGTGACTTCCGCAGACGCCTCACTACCAGCTGCTTCCACCGAAAAAGCCCCGCCCGCATTGGCCAGCGTGACCGCTCCGCTGTCGCCCTCAAAGCGGATGCGCCAGTCTCGGGCAAGCCCTCGATATTGCACGGCCGCCAAGCCGTTTCCGCGCTCGGCGGCGCCGCGCACGGCCAGTTCCAACGGGTGTTCTGACGCTACCGTTGCTTCAGTCATGGCTCCCCTGCCCCGGTCAAAATTGGATAATGCGTCAGCATAGCCTAGGCTGTAGGGAAAGGGGGGAGTAGCAGGCAAGCTATGAGCGAAACCACAGCAACTGCCGACACTGCGGAGACCATCACGGCCGCCATGATGCTCCTCGCAGAGCGGGCCGGGGACGTCACGCCAACGGTCATGGACCACTACTTCGAACGCTGCGCCGATTCAAAGGCGCTCATGGAACACATGGATCGTCACATGCTCGGCCGCATGATGGATCAGGTGTTGCTGCTGCTGATGGAGCCTGGTGAGGATGAGCTCGAGAGCTATCTGGAGTTTGAAACCGCCAATCACCGCGCTTACGGGGTGCAGCAGCACATGTACGAGAACCTCCTGAGCACCGTCCGTGAGGTTGTTGCAAACGCGCTCGGCAACGACTACACGCCAGCAACGGCAGCCGCTTTCGAAGCGCGCAGCAGCTACCTGCTTGAGGCTATCGCCGCCAAGGAAGCCAGCCACTGAGACAACCGCCAGGAAGGGGAAACCATGGCATCAACAGATCAAGGACTCACTGAAGCCCCGACAGGACCGCTCGCCGGCGTTCGGGTGATCGACTTCACGTCTATTTACTCCGGACCAATCGCAACGGCGATTCTCGGTGATCAGGGGGCGGACGTGATCAAGGTTGAGCCCGCCGATGGCGACGTCATGCGCCGCGGGCAGCCCGCTCGAAATGGCGTGGGTGCCGCTTTTGCCATGATGAACCGCAACAAACGATCCCTCGTGATCGACGCCAGAAGCGACGAAGGACGGGCCGTGCTGCGCCGGCTCATCATTGGCGCGGATGTTGTGGTTGAGAACTTCCGGCCCGGCGTTATGGAGCGCCTCGGTCTCGGCTACGAAAGCTTCAGCGAAGAAAACCCGGGACTGGTTTTTGCCTCCATCAACGGCGTCGGCAGCACCGGTCCCTACGCGAAACGCCGCGTTTACGATGCGGTCATTCAGGCCGTATCCGGTATCGCCGCACTCCAGGCCGATCCCGCGGCCGGACGACCACAGATGGTGAATACCCTCATCTGCGACAAGGTCACGTCCCTGAACGCCGCCCAGGTGATTTCGGCCGCCCTCTTCGCCCGGGAGCGCAGCGGCCGCGGCCAGCGGGTGGAGCTGACCATGCTCGATGCCGCCCTTAACTTCATCTGGCCTGATGGCATGTACAACTACAGCTTTGTCGGCGACGACGTCGGTGAAGTCGCGAACCTCGACCACTCACTGTTCGTCCGGCAGACGGCCGATGGCTTCGTGGCCGTCATGCCCGTTAAGGCGGCTGAATACGAAGGCACCTTCAAAGCCCTTGACCTCGAGGACCTCTGGGGCGACCCGCGGTTTCTCACCCCCGCTGCCCGTCGGGAGAATGCCGACCTGCTCCGCGGCCTCCTCGATGAAGCCTATGCGAAGTTTACGACCGCGGAAATCTGCGCGCGGCTCGAGGCAAACGACGTGCCCTATGCGGAAATCAACGATCGAGCCGATGTGCTGGAGGATCCGCAGGTGGTGGCCATGGGTGCGCTCGTCGACTTTGAACATCACCTAGGGGGCGCCATGCGCCAACCCCGCCCGCAGGGGCGTTTTGCGGACACCCCGGCCGGTCTGCATCGGAGCTCTCCGGGGCTCGGTGAACACACCCGGGAAGTACTCGCGGAATGTGGTCTGGAGGAAGCCGAGATCAGTGCCCTGGCGGAAGCCGGCATCATTCCCTGAAGAGAGGTGCTCAGGCGCTGC
>JBCDDI010000569.1:0-2714 GCA_039180365.1 Pseudomonadota bacterium | reverse complement strand
GACATTGCCCTCGAAGAGATGAACGGTTCCTGGGCTGGTGCGATGGGTCACGTCCAGTTCATGCCCACGGCCTACCTGCGCTATGCGGTCGACCAAGACGGCGACGGCCGACGCGACCTGTTCAACAGCACCGAGGACGCCCTCGCTTCCGCTGGCAACTTCCTTAAGGACCTCGGCTGGGAGCATGGGCTCCGCTGGGGCCGGGAAGTTAAGCTGCCGGAATCCTTCGATTTTGCCCTGGCCGGGGATGCGCAAGCGCGCCCCTTGAGCACCTGGCGTGAGCTTGGAATTACCGATGCCTTTGGCCGTCCGCTACCGGCAGCGCCAGTCAACGCGGTGCTGCGGCTACCGGCCGGTCACCGGGGACCTGCCTTCCTGACCTACCAGAACTTCGACGTGATCATGGGCTGGAACCGCTCGGTCTTCTATGCCCTGGCCGTGGGCCATCTCGCCGACCGTATCGCCGGAGCCGGGCGCCTGCAGGTGCCGCCGCCGGAGGACGATCTGCGCTTCTCGAGCGAAGAACTGCTTGCCATTCAGACGAAGCTCAAGGATCTGGGCTACGACCCCGGGGAACCGGATGGTCGGCTCGGGCCCGCCACTCGGGGTGCCGTCAGCCGCTTTCAGGCCGATCAGGGCCTGATCCCGGACGGCCACCTCGATCAGACGGTCGTTGATCGATTGAAAAACCTCGACCTGGAAGGTGGCGCAGCAGCCGGATTCTGAGGCGCCTGGTGGCCGGCTGTTCGGTCAGCCTTCCGCGGCTACCCCACGATCCGCCGCCCGCTCATCGAGCACGGCGCGGATTTTCGCGTGTTCGGCCTCATCAAGCTTGAAGCGGCGGAAGAGAAAGGCGCCGATGGCGTAACAGACGAGCGGAAACAGGCCGTAGAGGGTCATCATGGCCACCTGCACGGTTATGGTCTGTTCCTGGTTAGGCACAAAGCCGGCGAACTGCAGGACAAAGCCCGTGAGCAGCAGCATCACGCCCGTGGCTCCCTTGTAGACGAAGTTCCAGGCGGCGAAATAGGACCCCTCTTTCCGTTCACCGGTCACCATCTCGTCGTAATCAATCACGTCGCCCTGAATCGACGGCGACAGCGTTCCCCCACAGCCTGCGGCAAGGCCGGCGAAGAACGCGGCAAAACAGATGTAGATGACTTTTGCGGTCACCCCATCAATGGCAAGCAGCGCAAACATGGAGCCAAAGGAGACGCCGGTGAGCAGCATGGAGAACATCCACAGCCGCACCTTGCCGAAGCGCCGGGACAGAGGAATCCAGAGCGGCACGGACAGCGACGACGGCAGCATGTAACAGAGGATCATCACCGGCGCCCAGAGCGGCGCGCCGATCACATACTGAGCCACATAAAGCGTCAGCGCGGCAATGGCCGCAGATCCCACCTGCTCGATAAAAGTCACGACGATTAAGAGCCGCGCATGAGGATTCCGCCACACGTCACGGAAGGCATGGAAGGGATTGGCGTTGACCCGCCCCTGATAGTCCGGGCGCTCCTTAAGGCGACCGACCGCAAGCAGAATCAGCACCACCATGCCGGCGGAGGCGAGGAAAGCGAGTTCCTCGGCAGCTGCGCGAACGACCTCCCGGCCTTCCTGTTCCGCGGAGATCAGCAGATAGAAGCTGATGAGCGACAGAATCGAACCAAAGGTGTAGAAACCGTGGCGCACGCCGAAGAGCCGGCTGCGTTCGTGGTAGCTGCTGGAAAGCTCAGCACCGAGGGACAGATGCGGTACAAAAAATACCGTCATCGCCGAGTAGAAACCGATCACGGCAACCGCCATCCAGATCGCCAGCCCCGCCCCTTCGAGACCATCCGGTGGCGCAAATACCATGATGAAGGCCGCCCCTATGGGCAGGGTGCTGCCAAGAATCCAGGAACGGCGGCGGCCGTAGGCAAGCCGCGTGCGATCGGACAGATAGCCGACGATCGGATCGGATATGGCGTCCCAGATGCGCGAGACAGAGAAGATCAGGCCCATGATCGCCGGCGCGATAAGCAGTACGTCCGTTGCGAACTTCATCACGTAGAGGGCGAGCATGAGATACATATAACCGGCGCCGAGGCCGGGCATACCGAAGCTGACAACCGTGCCCCAGGACACCCGATCGGCGTTGTCTGTCACGGCCGGGGCACTTGCTGCTGCGTTTTCCGCCATCTGAACCTCAGGCGTTCCGGATTGTCAGTCCGCCGTCCACAGGCAGCGCGACACCGGTAATGAATGATGAAGCCGGGAGCACGAGGCTCAGCGTTGCCTGCGCAACCTCCTCCGGGTCCGCGTAACGTTTCAGCGCAACCCGCCGGCGGGCAAACTCCGCCTTGGCATCGTCCGGGATCTCACTGGTCATGCCGGTGTTGATCGGTCCCGGGCAGATGCAGTTAACGGTTATTCCCTCGGGCCCGAGCTCCACAGCCAGGGACCGGGTCAGACCGATAACGCCGGTCTTTGCGGCCGTGTAAGGGCTGCCGAACTTCGTCGCACCGAGACCTTCCGTTGAGGCGATATTGACGATGCGGGGGTGACTGGCGGTGCGCAGGGCTGGGAGCGCGGCCCGAATCGTGCGGGTATGTGCACTGAGCAGCACAGACAAGGACAGATCCCAGGCGGCTTCGTAGTCATCGCCGTCGATCGGGGCAAAGCGCGAGATGCCCGCGTTATTCACAAGAATGTCCACGCTCCCAAACTCAGCATGT
>JBCDDI010000568.1:0-2714 GCA_039180365.1 Pseudomonadota bacterium | reverse complement strand
TTCACCTGCTACGGACGTGGTGCGGCGGCGCGGCGCAGGCGATCGTTAATCGCCTCTCCAAGCCCCGTCCCCGGGATCGGCATCACGGCAATACCGTTGGCACCAGTCGCATCAAGTTCCCGCAACAGGCGGTATAGATTTGCAGCCGCCTCCACTATATCTCCGTCGGGCGACAGGTTTGGCGCATCGCTCGGTGCGCCGGAGCCGAAACCGAGCAGCGCTTCTCCGGCTTCGGCATGGCTGGCATCGAGGCGTAGCGCCGCCCGCGGCGCATAGTGAGAAGAGAGCTGACCCGGCGCACTGACTTTGCCGGCGATCGGCATAGCCAGACCGCCAGCGACTGACGCCAGCACCTCCCGGGCAATGGCGCCAGGCCGCAGGAGCCTCGGAGGTTCTCCCGGCAACAGCGAAACGATGGAAGATTCGATGCCCGCGGTGCAGGGACCGCCGTCGAGCACCAGTGCCAGCGCATCGCCCAGCTCACGCACCACGTCTTCAGCCAGGGTTGGGCTTAAGCGGCCAGAGGGGTTGGCAGACGGGGCAGAAACCGGGCCGGCAAAGGCGTCGAGGAGCGCCCGCGCCACCGGATGCGCGGGAATTCGCAGCGCAATGGTTTCGAGTCCAGCCCGGGCAAGATCACAGCTCCGCCCGGTGGCGGCAGCGGGAACGACAAGTGTCAGGGGTCCCGGCCAGAAGCGTTCCGCGAGGGCACGGGCTCGATCGTCGAAGACACCCTCCTGTTCAGCAAGCTCAAGCGAGGAAACGTGCGAGATCAGCGGGTTAAAGGCCGGGCGCCCTTTCGCCGCGAAAATCCTGGCCACGGCCTCCGGGTTGCCTGCATCACCGGCGAGCCCGTAAACGGTCTCCGTCGGCAGACCCACAAGCGCGCCCTGCTGCAACGCCGCTGCGGCCTCCTGAATCGCAGCCGCATCGGGAGTCCGCAGCACGGAGGACATATCCTCAGCCGTCACGGCGACCTCGGAACATCAGGCTCCCCGCTCGCAGGTAAGACGTCCCCGATCGGGCTTTGAGCTTCCGCCACCAGATCACAACGCCGGTGATCGAGAGCACCGCAAGCACGATTCCGCTGATGCAGATCAGGAGCCTGCCCGGTAACCCGAAGGCCTGACCGGAATGGAGCGGAAACTGCCAGTCGAGCAGCAGGTCACCGGCTGAACCTTCTCCGACCACCCGCACGTGGCGGAGACTGCCGTCCCCGTTGAGATAAACGTGACCGGATGGCGTGTCCCGGGAGAGGTCCCTGTCCGTGTAGTAGGCGGCAACGTAGTAGCCGAGCGCAGCGTTCCAGGAGATGTAGTCCAACTCATCAACCTGCCGGCCGCGCTGCTGGAGCTCCGCCCGACTGATCGTCAGCGCCTGTTCGTAATCGATCTGAGGTGCTGCAACGGGCTCGCCGGAGGGCTTCTCTTCATAGGGTTGCGGCGTCAACGAAGAGAAAGTGTTCACAACGGGAACGAACACCTGATAGTAGAGATTGAAGTAGATGCCGGTGAACGCGATCACGACAAAAACCGGCGTCAGCCAGAGACCGGAGGCCCGGTGCAGGTCGATGGTGAGCCGCCGCCGTGCGATACGCCAGGCAGAGCCCCAGTTCTGCCAGCTGAAACGCCTCGGCAGCGTCAGATACCAGGCCATGAGGCTGTCCAGCAGCCAGGCAAGGGCTACAACACCGAGCAGCAGCATGCCCGTGTTGCCCACGGACAGGGAGTAGTGGAACCGATAGAGCCAGGGCACCAGCTCCTGCCGCTTGAATGGATCCGGTTCAATGGTGTTGCGGGCGCCAAGCAGTCGACCGTCGTTTCGATCCACGAGCACCTGATTGATCTGTCCCGAAGCGCCGGCGAGATCTCGGACATTGGAGACATAAGCAATAGCACTTCGCTCAGGATCCCGGGGAAAGACCAGGAAGTTCAGTGCGTACGGAAAGTGGAGGCCCCCGTCGGTGTTGTGTGCAGTCAGGGCCTTATCGAGGCGCTCGATAAGCTGCGGCACCGGGAGGGGATCCGCGGCCGAAGCGTTTTTCAGAAGCTCCGGACTGAGTAACGCGTCCAGCTCCTCTTCCCAGACCAGGATCGATCCGGTGAGGCCAAGCAGAACCAGGAAGGCGGCCGTTGCGAGACCAACAAGCCGATGCAGGATGAGGACACTTTTTCGCACTACGTCCTCGGCACTCGAGAGGTTACGAGTCAGCGGACCCTTATAGACCCAGACCTTAGACCCAGACGCCATGAGCGGGTCCGCGCGTCGCTTCCAGGCGCTCCGGGGAATAATGGTAGCTACGGGTGGGCTCGAACCACCGACCCCAGCATTATGAATGCTGTGCTCTAACCAACTGAGCTACGTAGCCACGCGATCCATGATCCAGGCGGGCTCCGGCGTTGCCTTGCATGACCTGGAAGCCGCCTTTAGAGTGGCGGCTTTTTTCAGGGGGCGCGATTTTCCGGCACCCCCTTCAAGATGTCAAACACGCCCACGAGCCCCGCTGAACCCGACCGCATCAGCCCGACGTCCGTCCGTCCACTGCCTGCACCGGCATCGCCGGCGAGCCCTTACAAACACTGGATCGAGCTCAGCGATTCAATGACTCGGGAGATCGGCGAACGTCTCGGCGCACCGGTTGTTAAACGCATTTTTGAGGGCCCAACACACCCGGCCCGGTGGGAGCAACGACTCCTGGGGCTAACCGCGCCCCG
>JBCDDI010000567.1:0-2724 GCA_039180365.1 Pseudomonadota bacterium | reverse complement strand
TGATCTCTGTGGCGGTCGCTGCTGCCATCTCACTCATCAGGGGTTACCCGTTTCAAGAATTCGATAGACGGCCTGCGCCACACCGGCTTCGTCGTTGCGGGCGGTCACATGCGTGGCGGCTGCTTTCGTCGCAGCGTCCGCTTGCCCCATGGCAACGCTGGCACCGGCCGCGCGAAACATCTCCACGTCGTTTTCCGAGTCTCCGAAGGCGACAACCTGTTCGGTGGTGATGCCAAGGTGACCACAGGCGGCGTTTAAGGCATCCCCTTTGCTGGCCGTTGATGCCGTGAGCGTGAGGATCGTTTTGCCGGTGGGCCCGATACTGTCGAAAAAGTGCACGTGCTCTTGGTAGCGGCCCTGTAGTTCTTCGCGGATGCGGGCATTCACGCGGCTGCCCTGAATTGCAGCCACCCGGGGCAGGGAGTCTGCAGCGCCCGTGAGCCGGGGCACCCATTCCATCTCATCGGGAACCTGACTGTGGTCCGGTTCGCCATCGAGCTTCAGCAGCACCCGATCGCCAACAGTGACGGTGGCAACACAACGGTCGGCGTCGCAGATGTCATAGAGATCGCTGACGAAGTCAGCGGGCAGGCGCTCATCAAAGATGTCCGAGCCACTGACGGGATCAAACACCTGAGCACCGGAGCAGGCAATAACGGGGCCCTCCACGCCGAGCTCTGCTTCCACTCGCTGAGCCATCTGCACCCAACGCGCTGTTGCAATGATGATCTGAAAGCCTTCGTCGTGAGCGCGGCGCAGTGCGGTGATGTTTTCATCCGGGACGTGCTCACCCACGAGCAGGGTGCCATCGAGATCGATGGCGAAGGCGCGATAGGCCATTGCATTCTCCTTCGTCGGGCTCTGGTGCCCAGGGCGGGACTTGAACCCGCATGGCCTTACGGCCGGGGGATTTTAAGTCCCCTGTGTCTACCAATTTCACCACCTGGGCAGGCCGCGGCAGCTTAGCAGAATGAGAAAAGGCACGGGCGAGTGGTCTCACCTCACCGGAAGCGCTAAGGTGTTTGCCCTTGAGCAGAACTGCGGGGAGGCGATCTTGCGCAAGGCCGTTGGTTGGCTAATCACTACCGGAATTCTGTTCTTTGCGCAGGTCTCGGCCCTGGGCGCCTGGGCTTCCGAATTCCGTTCCATCTCTCCCTCAGCAGCAGGTTTCCATGCAGACCGTCTCGCACGCATACCGGCTCTGCTCGAACGCTACGTCGCCGAGGGGCGCATCCCGGGCGCGGCACTACTGATCCTGAAAGACGGGCGCGAAGTCCTCATGACAACCGCCGGGCAGGCTGATCGTGAGACAGGACGGCCGATTAACCCGGACACGATCTTTCGTATTGCCTCGCAGACCAAAGCCATCGTCAGCGTTGCGGTGATGATCCTTCAGGAAGAGGGGCACCTGCTGATCAGCGATCCTGTCGGCAACTACCTGCCGGAGTTTGCAGAGACAAGCGTTGCTGTCGCCAATGAGTCGGGCGGCTATGAGGTCGTCCCGGCGGAACGACAGATCACCATTCGTGATCTGCTCATGCACACGGCGGGTGTCGGCTACGGCTATGGGCCGGCAGCCGAGGCCTGGGCGGAGGCTGCGATCCAGGGGTGGTACTTCGCCCACCGGGACGAACCGGTACGCGAGACAATTCGTCGCATGGAGGTACTACCGATGGATGCACAGCCGGGCAGCGCCTTTGTTTACGGCTACAACACGGACATCCTCGGTGCGCTCGTAGAGGTGGTAAGCGGTCAGACGCTGGCTGAGTTTCTCGCGGAGCGTATCTTTGAACCTCTCGCCATGACGGACACCCACTTTTATCTCCCCGAGGCGAAGCGGGATCGACTCGCAGTCGTTTATTCGTTGAACGAGAACGGGCTGGTGCGTACGCCTGACGTCAGCGCCATGGTCGGGCAGGGTGCCTACGTTGATGGACCGCGCCGAAGTTTCTCCGGTGGCGCCGGGCTCCTCTCCACGGTGAGCGACTATGGCCGCTTTCTGCAGATGCTTGCCAACGGCGGCATCCTTGACGGCACACGGATCCTGAGCTCGAACACGGTCAGGCTGATGACGGTGGATCACCTGAACGGAATCAGCTTCAGACCGGGTCAGGGCTTTGGCCTCGGTTTTGCCATCAGTCTCGATCTCGGTGCGAGAGGGGAGCCGGGTTCCTTGGGTGAGTTCGCCTGGGGTGGTGCCTATCACACGGTTTACTTCGTCGACCCGGTCGAAGGGCTCGTGTTTGTCTACATGACCCAGGTGTTACCTGCCACCGGGCTTGATGACGCCGGGAAGCTGAGAGCGCTGCTGTACGCAGCTCTGTTCGATTGAAATTTTAATAAAAACATATAGATACGGGATTAATCGAGAATGAATCAACTCTCCGAGGGTGCACAGATGATTCTCGGCGCCTACGCGCTCTCAGACACCCATACGCTGGCGGGAGCGGAGGTCGAGGAAATGTCGGCGGGTGCGATTGTCAAAGAAGATGCAACGGACGCGCTGACCGAGCTGGTGCACGCCGAGCTTGCTCAGGTGCTGCCCGATGGAAGCTTTCGGCTCACTCGCGAGGGAATTGAGATAACGCTCAAGCTGCAGGAAGCGCTTTCACAGCGCGAGTGAAGTCGAAGTAGCCATCGAAGTAAATGGTGCCCAGGGAGGGCACTCAATATCCCAGTAAAAATGGGCGTTTCAGGGTTCATACGGAATCCGTACGGAACGCG
>JBCDDI010000566.1:0-2725 GCA_039180365.1 Pseudomonadota bacterium | reverse complement strand
GTGTTCACGCTCTGGTTTCTGGGCCTGTTCTTCGCACTCCCATCACCGCTCAATACGGCAACGATCCTGCCGGGCTGGAGTGGCCTGCTGCTCGGTACAACCTGTCTGCTGCAGTTCGCTGTCAGTCTCGTTATCGACAGCCGCTACGAGACAAGCCTCGGCCGGACCTACTACTGGATCGTCTGGTATCCGATGATTTACTGGGTCATTCAGGTGGTGACGTCGGTTACCGCTCTGCCGCGCGCCATCTTCCGTCGACGAGGTAAGCGAGCGACCTGGACCAGCCCGGACCGCGGCGTTCGAGGAGCCGACAGTGGCTGAAGAACTCGGCGACATCATCATCAATGCGCGCAACGTACTCGGTCGCCGGGTGCGCAACCGGGATCGTCTGCTGACGACGATCATGTGGGGGCTTTACGCGTACCTTTGGCTGCCGCTCGTGAGCCTTGGCGCCTGGTATCTGGGGATGCAGTTCGCCTACGACCTTGTGCTCCGTGCGGGTGGGCCGGACTCGCTGTGGAGTCTGCTCTTCTGGTTCACCGTCATCCTGCTGACAACGGCGCTCGTCGTGATTGTCTGGTCATGGGTTCAGCGGGCGCGTTTCGCAGACAACGAACGACGGGTGAGTTCACCGGTAATCGGCGCCGAAGAGGAGATGGCGTTCTGGGATATCGACAAGGACACACTTGCGCATTACAAATCCGAGCGTCGACTGGTCGTCCGCTTCAACGAAGAGGGGCGCCTGGAGGAGGCAACGCCGGATCGGGCTTGAAGCAACCTCGCTGACATCGCCATAGCCTTCTTTAGGCCCACTCTCTCTTCGTTAACTTCTTCTTTTCATGCAACGCCTGGCTGGTGTCGACTCTTATGGAGCAGATGACGAAAGGTTGGACCAGCGCAGCATTCGCGGTTGCGTGTGTCTGACGAGTTGTTCATTCTGCTGAGACAGCCCCAGGGAGGGGTATGTGCACTATCGGACTCGGCGCCTCGAACGGCGGTAACCGAGTCAGGTAGACCGAAGTAACAATGCAGAAAATTGGGGAGATTCGATGAAGAGACGTTTCGTCCGTATCGTCGTGGCTGGTCTTCTATTCATACCACCGCTTGCAGCGGGTCAGTCTGGCGAACTCGAAGAGATCATCGTCACCGGCTCGTACATCAGAGGCTCTGCTGAGGATGCACCATCGCCGGTGCAGTCACTGCAGCGCGAGTCTATCGTTGCGTCCGGTGCATCCGACATGGCCGAGGTCATGCGCAACCTGGAGATTGCCTCCGGTTCGGATACCGCACCTTCCGACGGGACCCGTTTCAACGGCGGCGCCGGAGGCGGCCTCGCAAACGTTAACCTCCGCGGCCTCGGCCCAACGGCCACTCTGGTCCTGCTGGACGGCAAGCGCCTGCCCTTCGCAGGACAGAAGCTCTCGGACGGCGACCGTTTCGTCGACATCAACAGCATCCCCGTGACCATGATCCAGCGCGTCGAGGTGCTGAAGAATGGCGCTTCTGCCACCTACGGCTCAGATGCGATCGCCGGTGTGGTGAACTTCATCACCCGCAGCGACTTCGAAGGCTTCGAACTCACCGGGAAGTGGCAGTCCACCACTGAAGGCAGCCAGGAAGACGCCACGCTGGGTGCGATCTTCGGCTGGGCCAGCGATGACGGCAAATCCAATTTCGTGATCGGTGGCGAGTATTTCGACCGATCGCTGCTCCGTTCTTCGGAGCGCCCGGATCTGCGTCGGGACCTCTACGAGCGTCAGGACGCCAGCATCGTCAATCGCTTCACGTTTACCGGCGGTGACCCGCTCTGTGAGACCGCGGGCTTCTTCAGGGATAACGGCGAAAGCTCAGACCCCTTCCTCTGCGCCAGGAACGGCAGCGAAACCGACGTAATGATTCCGAAGCAGAAGCGCGGCAGCGTGCTCGCAGACTTCCGCTATGGGTTCTCAGACTCCGTTGAGTTCTATGCTCAGGGGTCCTACATGGAAGGCCGCAGCGGTCAGAATTTTGAAGTCTACGCCGGACCCATCGAGCCGAAATTCTTCCTGCCTGCGCTGCTCGGTTTGACATCCGGCGCGCCGCAGCCCGATTTCGGCTACCCGAACGATCCCTCGTTGATCAACAACGGCGGTCCGCTGCCACCACCTGCGTTCACCCCGCCTGGGCTGCTGCCGCTGGAGTTGGCCGACTACACGCTGCGCGTGCCCGGGATCGAAGCAGACCGCCGCTACGACTCGCACAATGAGACACAGAACTGGCGGGTTTCTGCCGGCTTGCGCGGCGATTTTGATCTGGGCGATAAAGCCTGGAACTATGACTTCAGCGTGACCCACGGAGAGAACAACTTTCGAATCGACACCCTGGAAATAGATAAGAATCGGCTGGAACTCGCCATGTACGGTCTTGGGGGCCCGAACTGTACGCCAAACGGCAGCATTGAATTCGGCGATCCCCGCGCAGATGCCGGGCGATTCCTGTTGGCCGGCGCAGACAACCAGTTCGACCTGAGTTCAACAGCCCCGGGTGCCATCGGCCCCTTGGAGCCGGTGTTCATCTCGCTTTCTGGCACGCTGCCGGGCGGACCCTCAATCAATGAAGACGTCCTCCTGACCGCGATGACCAGCACCAATATGGGTGACGCCTCTCAAGGCTGTTCCTTCTTTAACCCCTTCCTGCACCGCACCGCGGACGGTGGCTCCGGCCCGAACTCTGAGGAACTGCTGCG
>JBCDDI010000565.1:0-2734 GCA_039180365.1 Pseudomonadota bacterium | reverse complement strand
CGGGAACGGAGCGACCGCTACCTGGCGGATCTCGACGCAGAAGTGACCACCTTCGACTCCCAGGATCGCATTGCCGCCATCGTCAACAGCCTGACCCTCGAGGACATGACAGACTACCTCACGGAGACCATGACGCGCCTCGAGGAAGCACGACTGCTGATCTACAACCGCGGCCGCTTCGAAACCGTGCCAACCGTTGGTCGGCAGCTGGACAACGGCGGCTCGCTGGAGGACAGGGGCGAAACCGTCGCCGACTGATCATGCACCGGCGTTCCTCGGGCGGCACGCGCCCTTTGGCCGATCGGCGTTCGCGCCCGTCGGCGCCTGGAGCGCCGGATCAGTTCGCAAGCTCTTTCCGGTAGGGCGGCAGGGAGGCGAGCAGGTCCCGGCCGTAGCGTCGGGTCACGATGCGCTTATCGAGGAGCGTGATTCGCCCCCAGTCGCCCTCATGACGGATCAGGCGTCCGCAGGCCTGCACAAGCTTCAGCGCGGCGTCCGGGACCGATAATTCGTAGAAGGGATTCCGGCCGCGGGCTTCAGCCCATTCGGCCATGGCCTGATCCAGGGGGTCGTCGGGCACCGCAAAGGGCAGCTTGGCCATGATCACGTGGCGGCACAGATCGTCCGGCAGGTCCACACCTTCCGCGAAGCTCGCGAGACCAAAGAGCACGCTCTGTCGTCCGGCGCGCACATCCTCTGCATGGGCTTCGAGCAGTGCCTGTTTGGACCCTTCTCCCTGCACTTTTAGGAGTGGCTTCAGCGCCGGCTCGATGCGATCGAGCACCGCCAGCATCTGCCGCCAGCTGGTAAAGAGCACGAGGGCGCTGGGGTCGGTTCCGATGAGCTCCGGCAGCAGCGCCGCGATCTCATCGGTATGCCCTTCAAAGTCGCTCGGCTCAGCGTTGAGCGGTGGCACGACAAAACGGGCAATGTTCGGGAAATCGAAAGGGCTGGCGATGCGAACGGCCGTACGCCCCTCGAGGCCGGTGCGCTCAAGGAAGCGGTCGAAGCGACCAACGGCGGTGAGCGTTGCGGAGGTGAGCACGGCGCCGAAGCATCGGGACCAGAACGCATCCTTCAGCAGGGACCCGGGTTCGATGGGCGCGCTGACCAGTTCCAGGTCCTCCAGATGACGATTCGCCCAGCGGGCCTGAGTGAGGCCAGGCGCATCGGCACGACTGTAGGCTTCGAGGAGTTTGAGCATGGCCAGGGCCCGGGTCTGCAGCTGACCGACCGGGGGCTGCCAGTCTTCCGCCTCAAAAGACCGTTCCCAATCCCGTTTACCTTCCTGTACTTCCTGCAGCAGCTCATGGGTGCGTTCGAGCTCGTCGGCCAGCGCCGCAAATGGTTCAAGCGCTTCCGCGGCTACGGCGGCAAGCGTCTCGGGCACCTGACCGACGGCGAAGCGACAGGTTTCGAGGGTGTCATCCCGCGGTTCAAAAGAAAAAGGCTCCAGCGCCTCTTCGAGGGCTGTCAGGTGCTGGCTGGCCTGGGCACCGAAGTCCGCCAGGCGCGTGGCAATGTCGATGAGTTCCTGCGGTCGGCCGAAGCGCTGAGTCATCCCACCGATCACCGACTGCACATTCTCAAGCCAGAGACGCGAGCTTCTGAGCCGGGCGCTGGCGGAGAAATGCTGCTGGGTTTTTTCCGGGAGGTGGTGCGCCTCGTCAAGGATGTAAATCACGTCGTCCGGTTCCGGCAGCACGGCGCCGCCGCCGAGGGACAGATCCGCAAGGACCAGATCATGATTCGCCACGATCACGTCCGTGCCCTCGAGGGTGTTTCTGGCTTTGAAGAACGGACACTGCTTGAAATAGCCGCAGCGATTATTGGTACAGCCTCGATGGTCGGTGGTAACGGGCTTCCAGGCTTCCGGGGCAATGGCATCGGGCCAGCTATCGAGCTCGCCATCCCAGCGCTTCTCAGAGAACGCCTGCAGCAGGGTCTGATAAAGCGCGTCGTTGTCGGCGCCCGCATCCTGTTCGAAAAGCGGAATCTCCGAGGAGCCGCCGTAGCGCAAACGATCGTCGAGGCGCTTCAGACAGAGATAGCGGCCGCGACCTTTGGCCAGGGCGAAATTGAACTCGAGGCCGGAGCGGGCTTTCAGATCGGGCAGGTCCCGGAGCACCACCTGCTCCTGCAGCGCGACGGTGGCCGTGGAGACGACGACGGTTTTGCCGAGATGACGGGCCACGGGGATCGCGGCCAGACAGTAGGCGGCCGTTTTGCCGGTACCCGTGCCGGCTTCGATGACGGCAATACGATCGGCATCATCCGTCAGGCTGCGGGCGATCTGCGCGATCATCTCCCGCTGCCCACGCCGGGCTTTGAAGTCCCGGGCCCCGAGCCAGGCCCGATAAGCGGTCTGAATCTCCGCCTTCAGGGCATCGCTCAGACGATCGGTGGCAACGGCGGCTTCACTCATCGGCGGAGCTTAGCGGCTGGCCGGCAGCGCGGCCAGCGACGGTGGCCGTCTGACGCTGAGCATTCGTCGGGTTGCCCCGTCAGAAGAACAGGAAACCGCTATCAGCAGCAGCTCAATCGCTGTCAGAAGAAGCTGAAGCGCGGTTTCCTGTTCTTCTGACGGGGCAACCCGACGAACGCTCAGCGTCAGACGGACACCGTCGCTGGCCGCGCTGCCGGCCAGCCGCTAAGCTCCGCCGATGAGTGAAGCCGCCGTTGCCACCGATCGTCTGAGCGATGCCCTGAAAGCGGAGATTCAGACCGCTTATCG
>JBCDDI010000564.1:0-2736 GCA_039180365.1 Pseudomonadota bacterium | reverse complement strand
TCAGGTCAGTAGAAAAGTTAGGCGTCGGGTAATCGGACATGAGGCTTCCAGTCAGATGAGTGTTCGTAAAGAGATCTAGAGTAGCGCATCGGCGAGGCGGCGACGGTGGTAAACGCTGTCGCCGAAGGCTAATTGCGCCCAGAGGGCCCGCCGGAGGTAGAGCTGCGCATCACAGTCCCAGGTAAAGCCGAAGCCGCCGTGAAACTGAATGGCCCGATCGCCGGCAAAGGCGAAAGCATCGCTCGCCTCCGCTTTGGCCATGGCGAGCGCTACATCCGCTTCTTCCCCCGCATCGATGAGGGACGCGGCGTGATAAACATGGGAGCGGCTGCGTTCGAGGCCGATGAGAATGTCGACGGTCGGGTGTTTCAAACCCTGGTAGCTGCCGATCTTGCGGCCGAAGGCCGTGCGAGTGTTCAGATACTCGACGATCACCTCCAGCACCCCGGCAATACCACCGGCGGCTTCAGCGGATACGAGCAGCAGCCCCGCCCGATGGATCGCGGCCAGCGCCTGCTTCGCTTGCGCGCCGCTGATGAGCCGGCTGGCGGGAACCGTCAGACCCGAAAGGTGCAGCTCGGAGGAGCGGCGCGTCTCGTCGATCACCGTTTCCGGAGACCAGCATCCAGCAAGCTCACTGCCATGAACGAGCACCAGGCAGGGGCCTTCTTCGCAGTGCCCGCTGATCAGCACGTGGGCAGCCTCGTTGCCGTTCAGCACAAAGGTTTTGCCACCTTCCAGCAGAAGTTCGTCACCACGGCGGGTTACCGCCAGCTCAGCACTCGCCAGATCCCAGGCGCCACCAGGTTCCATCAGGGCAACGGTACCCACAGACCCTTCGGCTACGCCCGGCAGCACTTCCGCCGCAAGCGTGTCACTCGCCAGCACCCCCTGGATGAACAGCTGCGTGGCAAGCCAGGGCGTTGCCGACAGCTGGCGGCCCATGGGTTCGGCGATGGTGACGGCCGCCGCAAGGCCAAGCTCGCTGCCACCATAGGCTTCGGGAATCGCAAGCCCGGACCACCCGAGCGCCACCATTTCCTGCCAGACGGCGGGGTCGTAACCCGACTCTGTGAGCATCAGGTCACGAACCGCTGCGAGGGAGGACTTGTCCCGGAAGAATTCCGTTGCCGTATCGAGAAGCATGCTCTGCTCCTCGGAGAAGGTCATCGTTGCTTTCAAGTTTGCTTTCAACGCCGCTGCCATGATGCCTCCTAGTCCTTCGGCAGGCCGAGGACCCGCTCACCGACGATGTTGGCCTGTACCTGGCTGGTGCCGCCGCCGATCGTGGCGGAGAAGGCGTTGAAGTAGGAGCGCTGCCCGAGACCTCGATCTTCGGCCCGGGCATCCCCCACCCAGCGGGCACCGTTGGCCCCCTGCAGCCCCACGGCAAACTGCATGAGTCGGCGCTTGTGCTCTGTGCCCCGGAGCTTGCCGGACATGGCTATCGCTGCCGGCCGTTCGCTGGTCAGCGCCGGATGCCGGGCTCGGGCGCCACAGAGCCGATCACCCTGATCCTCAATGAGAAACTTCACCAGCTCCTCGCGCACCCAGGGATCTTCGATGGCAGGCCGGCCGTCGCGCTTGACGCGCCGGGCCAGCTCAACAACATCCTGCACGCCAACGGCATTCATGGAGAGGCCGCCGGCCTGACCGCCGCTTGCCCCCCGTTCAAAGGTGAGCGTCTTCATGGCGATCTGCCATCCCTCCCCCTCCTTGCCCATCAGACAGGCCCCGGGGATCCGCGCATCGGTGAAGAAGGTCTGGCAGAAGCCGTATTCGCCCGTGAGCTTGCGGATCGGCTGCGCGTCCACGCCCGGCACGTCCATGGGCGCCAGAAAATAGGACAGCCCCGCGTAGCGGTTTTCCGCCTCGGGATTGGTCCGGGCGAGAAGGATCATGTACTTCGCATAGCTGCCAAGACTCGTCCAGATTTTTGAACCGTTCAGCACCCAATCATCGCCATCGCGGACCGCACGGGTGGTCGCTGCGGCGAGATCGGAACCGTTGTCCGGCTCCGAGAAGCCCTGGCACCAGATGTCCTCGGCGGAAAGGATGCCGGGAATGTACTTCTGCTTTTCCTCGTCTGTGCCGATCGCGAGAATCAGCGGTCCAGCCCAGTTGAGGCCAATGGTGTTCGGCACAAAGGGCACTTTCTGCCGCGCCATCTCCGCATTCACGATGTCCTGCAGCGCCTGCGGTTGCCCGCCGCCGCCGTACTCTTTCGGCCAGGCCATGCCGAGATAGCCGGCCTCATAGACCTGCTGCTGCCAGTCGCGCAGGAAGTGGAACTGCTGGTCCGTGCCCACTTCCATGAAGGTTTCCGGCAGGAGGAAGTCTGGTTCTGCCGGACGGTTTTCCTGGAGCCAGGCCGATACCTCGGCTCGGAACTCGGCGAGTTCGCTCATCTGATTGTCTCCGTTACTGCTTGAAGTTCTATTCAGCGGCCCTGCCGGGACCGCTCCGCAGCGCCTCGACGCAAGCCGCGTCCGGCGCTCTTAGGCCCCCTAGAGCCGGGCGACGCCAAAGGTGTTCGGCACCGTGCCTCGATGCGGGGTTTCGAGCACGGTCTGCAGGCAGAAGGCGAGCACATTGCGCGTATCTGCCGGATCAATCACCCCGTCGTCCATCATCCTCGAAGAGCAGTGAATGGCTTCCGAGGCGAATTCCATGTCTTCAATGATGCGCGCGCTCTGCGCTTCGAGCCCGTCGCGCTGTTCCGCCGTGAGCGCTACG
>JBCDDI010000563.1:0-2739 GCA_039180365.1 Pseudomonadota bacterium | reverse complement strand
GTCACGCTCACAGGCTGGGCCCTGGAAGCCCGCGTCTACGCGGAAGATCCCTTCCGCAACTTCCTCCCGTCCATCGGCCGCCTGGCCCACTATCAGCCGCCGGTTGAGACCGACTCGGTGCGCGTGGACTCCGGCATCGTCGAGGGGAGCGAAGTCTCGATGTTCTACGATCCAATGATTGCCAAGCTCGTGACCTATGGAGAAAACCGTGAGCAGGCCATCGATCGTATGGCCGATGCACTGGATGCCTATTACATCCGCGGCGTGAACCACAACATCAGCTTTCTGAACGCGCTCATCGCCCACCCGAGGTTCCGGGAAGGCCGCCTGACGACAAACTTCATCGCCGAGGAATACCCGGACGGCTTCCACGCGAGCGACGTACCGCAGGCTGACCCGCTCATTCCCGTTGCCATCGCGGCCATTGCCCACCGGATCATCTCAAGCAGGGCGTTAGAGATCAGCGGCCAGACCCGTCGTTTCGAGCTTCAGGATCGAGACGACTGGGTGGTCGTTGCTAACGGCGTGCAGTATCCGGTCATCGTCACACGCGTCGCGCACGGCTTCGAAGTTGCCCACAACAACGCCATCTACCGGGTGGTAACGGACTGGCGTATCGGTATGCAGGTGGTTGAGGCTGAAATCAACGGCCGGGATATCGCCATGCAACTGGATCGCACCGGTGCCGGCTACCGGCTCTACCATCGGGGTGCGGCTATCGATGCGCTGGTGCTGTCACCAACCGGGGCTGCGCTCACGGAACACATGATCGAGCGGGAGCCCCCGGACCTGTCCAAGTTCCTGCTTTCGCCTATGCCCGGGCTCCTGGTGCGACTCACCGTTGCCGAGGGTGACGAGGTGAAGTCCGGCGAAGAGCTTGCCGCCGTGGAAGCCATGAAAATGGAAAACAGCCTGCGCGCAACGGAGAACGTCACCATCGCCAAGGTGCTCGTGGCGGAAGGCGATTCGCTGGAGGTGGATCAGCCGATCCTCGAGTTCGAGTAGCCAGGACTTGTTGCGGCCGCCCGCTTCCGCCGAGCGGTCGTCATTCCAAGGCTAGACAGCAGACGGTCTGCCTCAACGGGACTCAGCCTGTGCTCAGCCCTTAGTCTGCTTCGGCGGCCCGGCGCTTGTATGCCGGGTCCCTGGCGGATCCACGGCCCAGTCAGGCACCTCGGCCCAGCTCTCTTCGAAAACTAGCTCGCTCATGGGACGTCGGCGCACGGGTCCGTGCGAGCCTTCCGGCTTACCGAGGGTCACGGTCGCTGAAATGACCACACCTTCCGGAATCTCCAGCAATTCCACGAGTTCGTCGTTTACCGCGCCATGAAAGCCGGTGATGACGCCGCCGTAGCCGAGGGCCCGGGCGGCCAGCATGAGATTCTGTACCGCCGGATAGATCGAGGCACCTTCGAAGGTGCTTGCGTCGCGATAGCGGACGAGACAAGGCAACACGAGGCAGGGCACCGCCTCGAAGTTGTCCACATAGTGCGCCATGGTCCGCGCCATGCGCGCCTTCGGCGAATCCGCGCGGGCGCCCGATCCCTTGTCGTAACCGTCGTCGCGTCTTTTGGCGTCCCACATGTTGCGCGCCGCCCCGCCGATGAGCGCTTTCGCCGCTGCGGCCTTTGGCCCATCGTTCAGCACCAGAAAACGGAACGGTTGTCTGTTGGAGCCGCTCGGGGCGCGGGTTGCCGCGAAGAGCATGGCACGCAGGGCGGCCGGCGGGATGGGTTCGTTTCGGTAGCGGCGTATCGCCCGGGTGGTCATGAGCCCCTCGAGGAGGCCGACGCTGTCTTCCGGAAGCGCTTCCAGCTCTAAATCACTCATGGGTCTTTCTGCGGCTCCGTTTTACGGCGGGTACGCAGTTCATCGGTATCCGTGGTGAGGGCCAGCAGCCGGAAGCGCCGCTCCTCATCGCTCATGCCGCTCGTGCCCCGCCAGGTGGCGCCAATCAGTTCCACGCGCTCGTCTGTGGGGTCCTGAACTCCAATAAACTCCGCAAGAACCCGCCCACGCCAGCGATCAGCGTCGCGAATCGCCTCAGCGACCTCCTCGCTCTCCTTGGCCCAGCGACGCATCGCATCGTCGTAGCGATAGGTCCCCGCCTTGCGCACCGCTTCGGCGAGGGCTTTTAAGGTAGTGGTCGTCACACCCTTTCCTTCGCGGCGGGCAATATCGATCACGTTCTCCACGGCACCGCGCCAGTAGACCAGCAGCGCAGTCTGGTAATCGGCCGCCGACTTGAAGTGCCAATAGAAGCTGCCTGAGGTGACTTCGAGCTCTTTAGTCAGCCGGGCAATGGTGATTGACCGGTGTCCTTCGTCAGCGAGAAGGTCCAGACCTTTCTGCAGAAAGGCTTCTTTCCGGGCAGAGTCGTTACGATCTGCCATCGTCCTGCGCCTGCCTGGCCTTTCCCTGTTGCATGATTTCCACGCTGACTGTCTCTGCTGGTTCCCTTAGCAAGGCGCGTATCGAAACCACTGGACCGTGAAGAGCGCGTCGCTGCGCGCGGACCATAGGTTTGCCTACTTCAATGCTATGGAAGACATGATCTACGATCAGCCCGCCCTTGAGAACAGTAGGATCTGAATGGCTCGGAAAAATGATCTTGGTCGGCAAAGATGCTGATCCTGACCCGCCGGACCGGCGAGGCGATTGCCATAGGCGACGACATCCGCGTGACCGTCCACGGTGTCCGCGGTATTCAGGTGCGCATCGGCGTTCGCGCGCCACGCG
>JBCDDI010000562.1:0-2746 GCA_039180365.1 Pseudomonadota bacterium | reverse complement strand
TCAAGCCCCGAACTTCAGCAAATTGTAGTAGCATTTGCTTGTACGTGAGAATATCCGGGCCACCAATGTCAAAAATTTCCTGATAGGCCTTTTCCTTTCCCAGTACTCCTTCTAAGTACTGAAGTACATTCGCGCCGTGGTTTCCATCGCCGGCCCCGCCGCCATGTTCACCCGACGCTTCTTTACCACCAGCGCGGCCCCCTTCCTCATGATCGGCGGTACCGAGGACGCCATCGTCGATTTTGAGACGCACGCCGCCATCATTCCCGAGCGGGCGCCGCAGGGCACGCTGCTGGCCATCCGTGATGGTTCCCACGTTGCCTTCGCCGACCCGGCGGAGCCCGCCATGCGCTTCATGCCGCACCCGGATAATCTGGGGTGCATGGCGCTCACGGCTGCAGGGGTGGCTTCGACTGACGGAGCCAGCGAGGGTGACGGCGAAGCAGAGGCTGCTGCTGCAGAGAATCCCTTCCTCGGACTCGGAGACTTCGCCGACGGCATCAATCCGCAAGCAACGATGGTGGAGATCTGCACCAGGCCCCTTGGCGAGGCCCTGCACCCGGGCCGGCAGCAGCTGATCACCACCGTTGGTGTCCTCAGTTTTTTCGCGTCGCACTTTGCCCTTGAGGAAGATGAGCGCAGGGCTGCGCGGGAGCTCCTGCAGCTGGAAATCGCCGAAGACTTCCCGGAAGTCTCTATCCATCTCTGAAGGAGCGGGCCGCAGCACATGATTCTCGAAAACCACCTCAGGGCAAAAATTGATGCGGGGGAGCCGACCGTCGGCACGCACCTGCTCTTTACCGATCCGGACATCGCCGAGCTGGTCGGCGATCTCGGCTGTTTCGATTACGCGGAGTTTGCGGCTGAGTATTCGACCCTCGATCACTCAAACCTCTACCACCTTGCCCGGGCGGCGCAGTGCGGGAACCTGCCCCTGATGATCAAGCCGGATCAGGAAGGTCAGGGGTTCTGGACTCAGGCCGCCCTCGGCGCCGGCTTTGAAGCCGTGCTCTTCACGGACGTGCGTACAGTCGAAGATCTTGAAAGCTGCCACGCGATCATCGCTCCTGACACGCCGGCACACGGTGGGCGCATGGGCGTAAAGCTGCGTCGCCCTGCGCTCATGAGCTACGACACTGAAGCTTATCTCCAGGATCTGGAGGCGATGGTGTTTGCCATCATGATTGAGAAGAACGTGACCCTTGAGAACATTGATCCGATTCTCGAGCGGGCCCGCGAGCTCGGCGTCGATATGACGCAATGGGGTCCTGCGGATTTCGGCTTTTCTCGAGGCGAGCCTGCGCTCATGGGGACGCCGGAAATCCGGCCCTTCGAAGAGCAGGTGATTGCGAAATCCCTCGAGTACGGGCTGCGGCCGCGGATCGAAATTGGTGCCGTCGAGCAGGCCCGTCGCTATCTGGATCTCGGGGTAAAGGATTTCTGCATCGGCTGGGATCGGTTCATTCTTCGGGCGCACCTTGCTGAGCTCGGCAGCGGACTGCGGTCGTTGCTCGACGGCGTCTGAGACTCATCCTGTCTGCCAGGCGGCGTTTCAGCCGCTCACTTCACCAGCCCCATTGAACGAGAGTTTCACAAGCCGTGACTCACTCCCTGTAGAGCGGAAACAGGGAGACACCTCATGGCCGGAAAGCGAAATCTGATCACCGGTTTGGCAGCCCTACTCCTGCTCGCGACAACGCTCAGTGGCTGCGCCACCGTGGGCTGCGATATCGATCCGCTTAAGCCGAAGAAACTCTTAACCTGTGAGATGCCCCTCGGGTAAATCCCATGCCGGCCATGAGGTCTTCTTTGCTCGAAGCCTCTGGTACGCTAGCGCCGGGACTGTGATTCGGGACTTCCCGGGGGAAAAACATGAGCGACGTGTTGCGCGTGGCGAACTGCAGTGGTTTCTACGGAGACAAGCTCTCTGCGGCCCAGGAGATGGTTGAGGGGGGACCCATCGACGTGCTCACCGGGGATTACCTGGCCGAGCTCACCATGGCCATCCTCTACGAACAGAAGCAGAAGCGCGGCGGCAATGCCGGCTATGTCGGCACCTTCTTAAAGCAGCTTCGTGACGTGGCAGCGGCGTGCAAAGCAAAGAACATCAAGATCGTCACCAACGCCGGCGGCCTGAACCCCGAGGGCATGGCGGAAGACGTGCAGGGCATCCTCGATGAGCTCGGCGTTGACTCGAAGGTGGCCTGGATTGATGGCGATGACCTGGCGCCGCGCATCGACGAGCTGACCGCCGCGGGAGAAGCCTTTACCAACATGGACCGCGGCACCCCGCTCGCGGAATCGGGCAACCCGGTGCTCACCGCCAATGCCTACTTCGGCGCCTGGGGCATTAAGGCGGCCCTCGATCAGGGGGCGGACATCGTCATCTGCCCGCGGGTTACCGATGCAGCCGTTGTTATCGGCCCAGCCGCCTGGAAATTCGGTTGGGAACGCAACGACTACGATGCTCTGGCCGGGGCGCTCGCCGCCGGGCACATCATTGAATGTGGCTGTCAGACCTGCGGCGGCAACTATTCCTTTTTCCAGGAAGTGCCGAGTTTCCGTAACGTCGGCTATCCCATCGCCGAACTTGAGGCAGACGGCAGCTTTACCGTCGCCAAGCACCCGGGCACCGGCGGGCTGATCTCTGTGGGTACCGTTACGGCGCAGCTCCTTTATGAGATTTCGACGCCTGCCTACGTGAATCCGGACGTCATTGCCCACTTCGATAGCCTGAAAATTGAAC
>JBCDDI010000561.1:0-2763 GCA_039180365.1 Pseudomonadota bacterium | reverse complement strand
CGACCCGCTCGAAGGATCGTTCCTGGAGCACCCGCAGGAGCTTGACCTGCATTTCCAGGCTCATGTCACCAATTTCATCTAGGAACAGCGTGCCACCTTCGGCCAACTCGAAGCGTCCCTTCCGGGCGCTGACGGCGCCAGTGAAAGCGCCCTTCTCATGGCCGAAGAGCTCACTTTCCATGAGCTCCGAGGGAATGGCTCCGCAGTTCACGGGCACAAAGGCACCCTTGCGATTGGAGTTCACATGAATACTTCGGGCTACCCGTTCTTTGCCGGTCCCCGATTCACCAAGGATCAGCACGGACGTGTTGAAGGGCGCCACCTGCCCGATCAGTTCCACCAGCTGCCCGACGGCCGGCGTTCGCCCGGTCGGATAAAGCTGCTGACTCTGTGCACCGGGCCCGGGCCCGATCACCTCCGCCAGCGTCTGGCTCTGCTGACCATCCCAGTGCAGCGTCGCGAGCTCCGGTCTGCACGTCTCCAGCTCCTCGAGCCAGGCAGCAACCCGGGGGTCGCTCCGCTCGCCGAGGACGACGACGCCTGCAATGACCGCGTCATCAGCTGGGGGACTGGTTTCCGTTGCGTTTCCCAATGCCACGACAGGACCTTCGGAGGCGTTTGTCAGCGCCTCGTTGAGTGTTTTGTCAGGGTCGTGGATCCGCGGCGCGTAGCCGAAGAAATTGAGAAACAGAGCAATCCTTTGCGCGCGAGTTGGGTCCGTGTCCAGGACCAGTACATTCCCGTGCGGGATCAAATTCAGGCACTCCTGTTCGGTTACTACAAGCTGCGACTCACGTCTGGCTCAGTGCTCTAGCTCTGAGCGTGCGACAACTTCGAGCCGCGGCCTTTCCAGGCGCCTCCCTTCTCTGAATCCCTGTGTCTTTCCCAACTGTCTTCGTTATGCATCCGCGTTTTGCGGATGGGTCCGGTTATTCCGGACTTTTATTAGCGGCCTGTTCCGGCTCTTTTCGAGGCGTTCCTGCTAGCGCCTTAACGCTGTTTTCGCGACCAGATTCTCTTCGCAAAAACTCTCAGAAAATGAACCCCTTAAAGCTGATAGCTCAATCCGAGCACCGCAATGGCGACAAAGTTGGCGACTCCGAAGCGGCAATGCAAGATTAGTTTCGCTTTTGCAACGGTATCGTCTCAATGCGAGACGAGTTGACCCCAGAATGGGGGCAAATCGCCATAAAACCGTAGCATTCCGAGTCGGAGGTTATGGCGCCGATAGAAAATCCCGCAACTAGTGCATTTGCACACTGACGTCGAAAAATGCGCTTTGCTAGGATGCCGACGTAATTTCAGGAAGCCCTACGAAGTGACACGAGAATTTGTCGACGCCCTAGGCGATCTGCTCACGGACTACCTCGGCATCGTCATCGATATCGAGTCGAAAGCGGACACGGGCTATAAAGGGATCTACTCGGTGAAGGAACTCCGCGTCATGCACATGGTGTTCCGCTACTGGCGCCGCGGCTCTCCCTGCACAGTCACCCAGGTCGCTAACGAAACGGGCATCAGCAAAACCACCGTGTCGCGTGCGGTCACCACACTCATGACCAACGGCCTGCTGAAAGAAGAAAACGATCCGGAGGATGGCCGCAAACGCCTGCTCCTGCCCACGGAGCAGGGTCAGCAGACCCTTGAAAACGTAAACGCCTGGTTGTCCCTCTGGGCCGACCGGCTCCGGGACATCATGGACCGGGAGTCCACGCAGATCATTGCACCGGAACCCGTGTTACCGCCGAGTCAGACCTCCGCGGACGCCGTATCGAGATAAGCGCGTGCCGCAGCGCGGCGCTCGCCAAACTCACTGAGCATCTGCTCCACTTCTGCCCGCCGATTCAGCGCCGTTGTCCTGAGCGCCTGATCCGCGCTGGCAATCTGCACTGCCAGTTCCTTCGCTTCCTGCTCGGGAAGGCTCGCAAAGCGAGCTTCCAGGAGTGCCGCCCGGCGTACCGCAAGGCGCTCGGTTTCCTGCCAGTCCTCAGCAGCGGCAGCCTCGAGCATCTGCCCGGTGAGCGCTGCGATGTGCGCGGTGGTTTCGCTCACGGTCGGCCAGCGCCGTCGGCAACCGAGTCAGTGGCGGCGGCGCTCTGCGCGGCGAGCACATCCCAGGCAGATTTGATCTCATGCAGGAGGTCGGATACCTCATCGAGAATCAGCGCATCGTCCTCGACGTTGGCCGCAAGCAGCCGACCGCCCATGTAGCTGTAAAGGTCGCCGAGATTTTGCGCCAGATCTCCAGCGTCCGGATTCAAGCTTGCTTTGAGGCCTTCGATGATCGAGATGGCCTTACCGAGCTGTTCACCCTTTGCTGCCGCGTCACCCCGTTGCAGGTGACCTTTGGCAGTCGCCACGCGGGCCAGCGCACCGTCGAGCAGCATTTGCACGAGTCGTTCTCGGGATGCTTCCTCAACGGCACTTCCTGTGCCAACGCTCTGATAGGCGGTCACACCGCTGTTCATCACTGATTCCTCGTTGTTGTCCCTTACCTACGGGTTATCGGTCCGGAACGCCAAAGGTTTAGGGATCCGATCAGGATTGGGTCGTTGGACTGTTGCCTGGCAGACTCGCAAGCTGTTGACCGAGAAAGGCGCTGGTCGTATCGAGCTGGCTGATGAGCGAATCGAGAGCCGAAAACTGTGCCGTCAGACGGGCGCGCACCGATTCCATACGAAGATCGAGGGCTTCGCGCTGTTCGCCAAGATCGTCGATGAGCAGTTCCAACCCCTCGGTGCGGGTCGACAGCGCGGCTTCCGG
>JBCDDI010000560.1:0-2768 GCA_039180365.1 Pseudomonadota bacterium | reverse complement strand
CCATGCTCCGGGACCGTCAGCGGCGCCCGATTACCACGCCGATTACGGCGCTCTATTCGAAAACCGACGGGGTTGTGGCCTGGCAGGCCTGCGTTGACGACCTGAATCCGCAGGTTATCCATAAGGTCGTGGGCGGCTCGCATATGGGGTTGGGCTTTAACGCCGCCGTGTATCGCCTGACCGCCCGAGCGCTGGCGTCGTACCACGCGTAACGGCTGCTGCACAGCTAGCAGCTGCTGGTAGCGTTAGAAGAGGGAGTTGTCAGGGTCTTGCGCGCGCTGGCGGGCAGCCGCGCGGTTCTCGCCTGTCAGGCGTTGTCGTCGTTACTGCCGTTGCGTTGATTGCCCGGTCGTCGCGGCTCACTGAAGGTTCGCTCCATGGCCTGACGCATGAAGTTGAAAGGATTCAGGTCGTTCATCTCTTTCATACGACGGCGGAGCTGATCCTGATGCTCCAGGAACGTGAGAATACTCTGCTCGATGTAACGGGAGACGACGCTGCCGACGTTGTCGCCATAGAAGCGGATCACCTGCTCGATCACCCGATTGGTCAGCACCGGCTCATGGCCGGCGGCTTCCTGCTCGGAGAGGATCTGCAGCAGGATCTGCCGCGTGATATCCGTGCCGTCCTTGCTGTCCGTCACATGGATGCTGTCGCCGCGGAGGATGAACTTACGCACATCATCAACGGTGACGTACTGGCTTTCCTCGAGGTCGTAGAGGCGCCGGTTCGGGTACTTCTTAAACTCTCTCACGCGAGGCGCTCCGCGCCGTAACCGCCCGTGGATGCCGGTGGCGGATAAATCAGGCTGCGGCAGGCCGTACGCTCGAAGGGTTTCCAGCGGCCAGGCTTCTGGCTCAGGCGATCGGCGATCACATGCAGCACCAGAGGGTTGAAGGCCATGCCGGAATGACTCCCGAGCACTTCCACGTTTTCTGCTCGTTCGCCTTCGTACTCAAGGCAGGTGCTCCAGTGCACAACGCCATCAGATTTCGAGTAGATGGCGGTGCTGGGTACCGGAGGGGCTGCAGCAGGAAATTCGGTCATCTGGTCGCGCATCTCTTCCCGATCCATGCCGGAGATATTCTGAAAGAGACGGCTGACAAACCGGTTAACGGTATCGGGAGACGCGGATGCAAAGGGGCTGCCGAGGGTAATGACCTGACGAACCCGATCCGGATATTCGTGGGCGAGAATACGAGCGAATACGCCGCCGAGACTTTGGCCAACCAGTGAAATGCGCCCGGGGTGACGGGCCAGTACAGATTCGAAGCGATGCCGCAGCCGCTGCTGCAGTTCTGCGCTGCCGGTGTTCTGACCAAGGGCCCAGGGCAGGGGATTGTAGTTCAGCCGATTGAGGATGCGTCGAAGCACAAGGGTGGACTGATCGCCGGCGGTAAAACCCGGGAGCACCATCACTGTGTGGCCATCGCCTCGCGGCGCACGGGCCAGGATTGGCAGGCTGTAGATGAGCGACGACATTTCCAGCAGTACCCGAGGCAACTCAAGGGCGGAGTCGATGAACTCGGGGCCGCTCGCAGCGTTTTCCGGCACGTCCAGTGCTTCGTACACAGGCATCTCCCAAACAGACGCCCGGAGTGTTACCAAGAAGTTTCAGAGGGTCAACCAGTTTTTGCTGCGTTGCAAAATCGGTTTTTTTGCTGCGTTGCACTATCAAAGCCAGCATCTCTCGTGCCAACGGCGATGCCGCACATAACCGTTTGATCGAATTGATATTAAGGGAAAACCGAAGAGTCGATCATTGCACTGAAACAAGAGATCCCTACAATGCGCACCCGTTCGAGTACCGCATTGCACCAATGAGGCGCGGGCGCCGGCAGAGCGCACCAAATCAGGCCCTCAAAGCACGCAGTTGCAGCTCGAAGGAAGGGTTAAAAATCTCTGAAAAACAAACGCTTAGCCACACTTTAGAGGCTGGCACAGGCCTTGCTATTTTTAGGGTGGGGATCCGAGCACTCAGGCACTGGGGCAGGGCAGGTACAACCGAGCGCGCGCTCAAGACGAAGCGGTTGTGACCACACAGTGGTGATCAAAGGCTTGCAGGGCAGGCCACGGAAAAACGACAGGAGACCTCAAAGGTGTACAAACTCGGCGCGCTCGATGCTGGTTTTCTCTACAACGAAACCGCTCGCAGTCCTCAGCACATTGCGTCCGTACAGATCCTAGAACTGGCGGAGGGCGTTGACGCGGCGCAGTACGTCAGCAATCTGAAGACCATGCTGCTCGAGCGGATTCATCTGGTTCCGTACTTCACGAACAAGCTCAAGTTCGTGCCCTTCGACCTGGACCACCCAGTCTGGGTTCGTGATAAGAACTTCGACATCAACAACCACGTCCTTACGATCGAGGTCCCGGCACCTGGCGACCGACAGGCGCTGGAGAAGACCATTGCCCGCCTGCATGAAGTCCGGCTCGATCGCGATCGGCCGCTGTGGGATCTCTGGATCCTGACGGGTCTTGAAGGGGGCAGGGTGGCTGCCTATAACCGCTCCCACCACGCCTGCCTTGATGGCATGGCCGGTCAGGTCATGATCCAGACGATCATGGACATCACCGAGGAGCCGCGCAGCGTCGACCCTGCACCAGCAGACTTTTTTAATGTGCCAGTGCCGAATGCCAGTGAACTGTTTGCAAGCGCGGCAGAGAGTTTTGCGCGCTTCCAGGCCAAGCAGCCCCTTGCAGCATTCACCGCCCTGGAGACCGCGGGCCGGCTCTTTCGGAGAGCCTTTGATCCCAGTAAGGGCCTT
>JBCDDI010000559.1:0-2780 GCA_039180365.1 Pseudomonadota bacterium | reverse complement strand
CGTAAATTTCTACACTTCTTATAAAAGACACTTGAAATGCCTTCAAGCTACTTGAGGAGATCGTGACGGGTCCGCAGGGACTCATCGAGCTTCAACATCGAGCGCTATCAGGTTACCCACAGTCAGTGGGTGCCGACCATGTTCGTCCGAATGTTGAAGCTCGATGAGTCCCTGCGGACCCGTCACGATCTCTCAAGCCATCGCTGCGCCATCCATGCGGCCGCACCCTGCCCGGTAGAGATCAAACGGCAGATGATGGACTGGTGGGGACCCATTATCTGGGAGTACTACGCGGGCACGGAGAGGAACGGTTCTACGGTGATATCGCCGGAGGAGTGGCTCGCCCATCCCGGCTCCGTCGGCCGGGCGCGCAGCGGCGTCATCCACATCTGCGATGAGGCAGGCGCCGAGCTTCCAACGGGCGAGTCCGGCCTGATCTATTTCGAACAGCCGCGGCGCCCCTTCGTTTATCACAACGCACCGGATAAGACGGCCGAGTCCGGCCACCCGGTCCACGAGAACTGGACGGCGCTCGGTGACGTTGGCTACCTCGACGAGGACGGCTATCTCTACCTCACAGACCGCAAGGCCTTCATGATCATCAGCGGCGGCGTGAACATCTACCCGCGCGAGATCGAAGACGCGCTCATTCTGCATGACAAGGTGACCGACGTTGCCGTATTCGGTGTTCCGAACGCAGATTTCGGCGAAGAGGTGAAGGCGGTCGTGCAACCGGCGCCGGGGATCACCGCCGATGCAGCGCTGGCCGAGGAACTTAACGCTTTCGCCCGGGAACATCTCGCCGCCTACAAAGTCCCCCGCTCCATCGACTTCATGGCCGAACTGCCACGGCTGCCGACGGGCAAGCTTTATAAGCGCTTGCTCCGCGATCAGTACTGGCCGTGAGGCGGTTTTGCAGCCTGCTGCAGCTTATCCATAGCCCACGCGTTGGCCTTTCCGAGCCAACACAGTATGATCCTGCCCGCCGGTGCATGGCGCCGCGCGACAACCCAGCGCCCCGCAAGAAGGGCCTCGGGATGTAGGGTCAGGAGGGTTACGCAGTGGAGAAACAGGGATTTACTCGCTGAGCACGCGCTTTGCCTGCGTGCTGGTGGTGATCACTCTCCTGCATGCACCCGCAGCCTGGTCCGCCGACTGGTTGCTGTTACGGACCCCATTCAGCGAGCGGGAACCCGGTGCCGTTGGCATCGGCTACGCCGCCCGCTTCGGTCAGAGCCCCTACGTCGGCGTCGATAACATCGGCAGCGTCAACAGCGAATACAACTACGATCTGGTGCCCCTCTATCTCTACGAGGGCGACGTTCTCTACGCCAACGGCACCGAGTGGGGACTTCATCTCCGCAACAACAAGGCCTTCGAAATTGACCTCATCGCCCGCTATCGCTTCGACCGCCTGCAGGCGGACGCGAGCGAGGCTCTGGCAGGCATGGAAGACCGCCGGCAAAGCATCGACGGCGGTATCGCCGCCTCCCTGCAGGGCAATTGGGGCAAGCTCTACTTCTCTGCGGTCACGGACCTGCTCGATCGGCACGAAGGCCAGCAGATGGATCTCACCTATGGGTTTCCCTGGCAGCGCGGGCGCTGGACCGTCATGCCATCGATCGGGATCGTTTATCAGAGTGCCAACCTCGCCAACTACTACTACGGGGTGAGGCCGGAAGAAGCAACGGCGGAGCGACCGGCCTATGCGCCCGGGAGCGCCTATAACTGGCGCGCCGGCGTGAACATCACCTTCAACTGGCTGGAAAACTGGGATCTCTTCGCCAACTTTTCCTATGAAGGCCTGGATAAAAACATCGCCGACAGCCCCACCGTTGCCCGGGACAGTCTGACCGCCGCGTACTTCGGTATTACCTGGGATCTCGGCAGTATGAAAGCGATCGAAACCCAGCGGGAAAACACCAAACGCTGGAGCTGGCGGGTTAACGCAGGCTACACGGTCGATGACACCTTCTCTCAGGTGCTCCTGGGCAATTTCAAACAACATGACGACATCGACACCTACATGGTCGGCTTCACTCTGGGCCGCCTCATCAGCGACGGCAAACGGGGTGATATCTGGGCCCGCTTCTCCGTCAACCGGCGCCTCGAGAACGATTTCCAGGAAGACTTCAACGAATATGTGGCCTACGTGCAGGCCATTGGCTCCGGCTACGCGCCCTGGACCAACCGGGAACTGTTCCGCTTCGGTTTCGGTATCGGCCTCTCCTATGCCGATAAGATACCGGCCATCGAACAGTTCAAGCAGGCCCGTCGCGACGAGCAGACGAGCCATTGGCTGAACTATCTGGAAGCCATGGTGGACTTCCCGTTTCGATCAATCTTTGGTGAACGCGGCACGGAAGACTGCTATCTGGGCCTGACCCTGGTGCATCGCTCAGGCATCTTCGGCCGTTCGGACGTTTTTAACTCCACCCAGGGCGGCTCCGAAGTCCTGACCGGCCATGTGGAGTGCAAATTCTGATGCGCACTGTTGTCCTCCTGGCGCTGACCGCCATGCTGCTCTTCGGCTGCGGCATGAAACCGATCGATCGCGCGGACCTCGCCGAAGACAAACTCGACGGTGTGTTGAAATCCCTTGCGGCTTTCCGTAAGGAAGAGAAGCTGACCCCGTTTTTCGAGGAAGCGGAAGTGATTGCCGTTTATCCCGCGAGCGTCCGCGGCGCCAACGGCGTTGGCTTAGCCTACGGCAGTGGTCTGGTCTTCGACCGTGAGGAGCAGCCGATCGGCTATACACGTATGTATCAGCTTACGGCCGG
>JBCDDI010000558.1:0-2782 GCA_039180365.1 Pseudomonadota bacterium | reverse complement strand
GTTTCGTCGTCCGGCGCTCTGGCACCGCTCCAATCCGGCAGCGAGGCACCAATAGGCTGACCGAGCGCATTCTGCCGAGGCTGGCTCACCGCACGTCACCGCTCACGCCAAACATGTGCAGGAGTCGCGAATCGCGACCCCAGGAATCCGCAAGCATGGGCGCCGTCTCAAGCACCGGCTCGGCGGTCTGTAGAAAGGCACCGACGCCGGCACGGAAGGCCCGGAGACCCGGCACGATCTGATCTTTATCGCCCAGCACCCCAACCAGTTGAGCGGCATCCTTCTCGAGCACCTCAGCGGCCTCAACGCACGGATGCTGCGGATCGATGCGTCGCGCGTGTTCCGTCAGGCAGGCAACGAGAGCTGAGAGTACAAAGAGCGGCTCCGCGCCACGAAACCATTGCGCTCGGTTCAGATCCGAGAGGATGGCATCTGCAGGGACACTAACCGCCTTAAAGCTTGCTGCCCCCTGGCTCAGCTCCGCCAGAAACCCAGGCTCCCTGGGAAACAGGATGTCTACTCCCTCGCTGTTGCGGGGCACGTGCAGGAAGACCCGGGACTCTCCGTCGCCGACCGCCACCACGAGGCGTTCGATAACGCCGGCCCCCGCAACCCAGGATTTGTTCCCCTCGAGCAGCGTTCCATCAGCGGTTTGTTTCAGCACACAGCCCGGCATGTCGCGTGGTTCCGCGGCGGCAAAGCAGGTCCAGGCACCGGGCGGCGGTGCAAACTCCGGGAAGCAGTGGCGCACGGCGGCCTGATAGCCGCTCGCGAACACCCAGGCGAGCCGATCCGCGGCCCGGCCACCGGCTCGGGCCAGCGCCAGAGGATCTTCGCCGATCCCTGCCGTCGCCTCCGCCCAATGAGCAAGGAATCCTGGCTCGGTCGCCATAGCCTCTGCCGCTGCTTCGTTCATGGTGTTCACTCCAGATGCTAGGATGCGGATTGTAGTTGAAAGCCCGCCGCAGATGATCCGAACGCTACTGCTAGTTGTCCTTGCGCTGCTGTTTCTGAACGCCATCGCAGCCACCGGTTGGCTCCTGAGTCGCTATGAGAGTCACCCGGACAGCAACTCTCAGGTGGTGGTGGTGCCTGCCGGATCGCCCATCTCTCCAGCACAGGCTTCTGCGCTCTCGACGGAACTCGCCGCGTATCGGGTGCAACACGGCCTGCCCTCGCTATCCGTTGCTGTAGGCATGGATGATCAACTCGCCTACTCAGGCGCCTTCGGCTATGCGGATCTCGCCGCGGGTCTTGCAGCAACGCCCGACTCTCTCTATCGCATCGGTTCCGTCTCAAAGTCCATCACCGCCGTAGCGCTAGGCGCGCTCATGGAGTCAGAGCGCATCAACATCGATCTGCCTTTCCACCACTACGTCCCTGAGTTTCCTGAGAAGCGCTGGCCATTCAGCCTGCGACAGCTGGCGAGCCATACCGCCGGCGTGCGCCACTATCGGGAGGGTTTCTTCGACAGCCTGGCGGAGAACTTCCACGGCGTGCACTATGACAAGGTTGCAGACGCGCTCACCCTGGTGGCGGATGACCCGCTGCGCTTCGAGCCAAATTCGGCTTACTACTACAGTTCCTATGGCTACAACATGCTGTCGGCGGCCATGGTCAACGCCGGCGGCGAACCCTTTCGAGCCCAGCTCGATCGCTACGTTTTTACACCAGCGGAAATGGCCAGGGCTCATGCGGAAGATGTGCGCAACCCTGATCCAGCTTCAGTGGCCTACTACCTGCTCGTTGACGGACGGGCCCTGCGTGCCCCAAGAGCAGACAACAGCTACAAGGTCGCTGGTGGCGGGATAGTCACAACACCTGGCGAACTGGTGGCCTTCGGCAACGCGCTCCTGGCTGGGAGGCTGGTCGACGGTGCAACCATGACCCGACTGTTTACACCGCATGCGCTGAAGGACGGCAGCACAGAACCGCAGAGCTACGGCCTTGGCTTCCAGATCTGGGAGCGGCAGGTTGATGGCGCAGAATATCTGGAGGTCGGCCACGGTGGCTCAAGCGTCGGCGGGCTGACCGCTTTCCTCATGTACCCGGAATCCGGCCTCGTAATTGCGGTTACCACAAACGTGTCGGTGGTTGCCGGCAGGGCAGACCCTCGGAAAGTGGCCCGCGCGATTGCCGATCGACTCCTTCCCCTGCTTGCGGAGCAGCAGACCTGACTCAGGGCGCGCGCCGCTTTGGCAGAGACCAGCCCCAGATCATGGCAGCGGCACGAACCAGAAAGCACACGCCAACCCCAAGCCAGAGTGAAAAGGCGTCAGGTACGCCAAGGGTGGTTAACAGCACCAGCGTCAGCGCGCCGGCGAACGCCGCCGTCGCATAGATGTCCTGACGGAGCACCAGCGGCAGTTCGTTGCAGACCGTGTCCCGGATGATGCCTCCAAGTACCGCCGTCACCACGCCCATGGCCACGCTGACGACCGGCGAGCTGGTGATGGCGAGCGCCTTCGCCGCCCCGGCTGCGGAGAAGACGGCAAGGCCAACGGCATCAGCCCAGAGCAGCCAACGCTCGACCCGCAATATCTGCCCGGCCGCGGCGAAGGTCAGCAGCGCGGCGATGAGGATCAGCCAGAGATAGGTTGGATCCTGAACCCAGAACACCGGCACACCGAGGATGATGTCGCGCACAGTGCCACCGCCGACCGCCGGCAGCAGAGCAATGACCACAAATCCGAACAGATCCATGCCACGCCGATCTGCGGCAAGCGCGCCGCTGATCGCGAAGACAAACACCCCGAAGAAATCCAGCCAGACAAGCATTCGC
>JBCDDI010000557.1:0-2788 GCA_039180365.1 Pseudomonadota bacterium | reverse complement strand
TCGAGCCGGGCCCCCACCCCTTCGGACGTATTCCAGTGCGAGGAGATCGTCTCTCCCGTCAGCTCGTAGACCTCAAGGGCCCGCTGGATCCGGGGAAAGTTGTTCGGATGGATGCGCGCTGCCGCTTCTGGGTCGACGCGCTGAAGACGCTCGTAGAGGGCCTTTGTGCCGTGTTCTTCGGCTTCGGCCAGGAGGCGGTCTCGGACCACAGCATCGGCCGCCGGCATAGCGGCGATGCCCTCACGAAAGGCTTTCAGATAGAGCATGGTCCCACCGACGAGCAGGGGGATCCGCCCGGCGTCGAAGGCTGTCCGCACCGCCGCATCGGCATCAACGATGAATTCAGCCACGCTGTAGACCTCCGCCGGATCGCGGATGTCGATCAGCGCATGAGGGTATTCGGCCAAGAGTTCCGCCGGGGGTTTCGCCGTACCGATGTCCATACCCCGGTAAATCATGGCCGAATCGAGACTGATGATGGAAACCGGATAGCGGTCTGCGAGCGCCATGGCCGCGGCCGTTTTCCCGACGGCGGTGGGGCCGACAATGGCAACCACAAAACGGCCGTCCTCCGCCACGCTACTGACCGCGCAGGAACAAGCCATCGAGATCGTCGAGGCTCTGGACAAGGTAAGTTGGGCGCCCGTGGTTACACTGGCCGGCATTGGGTGTACGTTCCATTTCCCTGAGCAGCGCGTTCATCTCCGGCAGGGTCAGCTGCCGGTGGGCGCGAACGGAACCATGACAGGCCATGGTCGCAAGGAGTCGCTCCTCGGCGGCTTCGATGCGGGCGCTGGTGCCGAGTTCGGAGACATCGGCGAGCACATCTCTTACCAGGGCGACAGCGTCGCCGGCCAGCAGGGCAGGCACCTCGCGCACAGTTACGGCTTCCTGACCGCTTCTTTCGATGACGATGCCCAGAGCCTCAAGGGCAGGAGCAAGCTCCTCCACCCGATCCGCGTCACTTTCCGGCACGTTCAGCACCTCGGGCACAAGCAGCCGCTGCCGCGGCACGCTGCCTTCCTGCCGTGCGACTTTCAGCTTTTCATAGGTGATTCGCTCATGGGCCGCATGCATGTCGACAATCACCAGACCATCGGCATTCTGGGCAAGCACGTAGATGCCTTTGAGCTGCGCCAGGGCGTAGCCGAGCGGCGGCAGTTCGGTCTCAGCCTCTGCTGCGGGCAGAGGTTCAGCCAGAACGGGCGCGGCCTCCGGCTGATTCAGGAACGCATCGGCGGCCTCCCGGAGCATGAGGGCCGGCTGCAGTGGTGCTGCCGTCGCAGTGCCTGGCGCCATCGCCGGGGAAGCACCTCGGGATACCAGCACCGGTGGCGCCACACTATCGGGACGCACGTCCCGGAGCGCCCGGTTCAGCTTGCCGAAGATAAAATCGTGGACGTTGCGGCCGTCGCGGAAGCGGACCTCATGTTTGGTCGGATGCACGTTCACGTCAACGGCTTCCGGCGGCAGGGTCAGATAAAGCACGAAGACCGGGTGTCGGCCGCCGAACAGCACGTCCCGATAGGCCTGGCGGATCGCGTGGGCGACCAGCTTGTCGCGAACGATCCGGCCGTTGACGAAAAAATACTGTTGATCAGCCTGGCTGCGGGAGAAGGTGGGCAGGCCCACCCAGCCGGTCAGCGAGAGTTCCCGCGACGCTTCCTCGATCTCAATGGAGCGGCTGACAAAATCGCTGGACAGCACCCGGGCAAGGCGTTCGGTAGGCTTCCCGGCAGGCAGCTTCAAAGCGCCGCGGCCGGTGCCCTGATCGAGGCTCAGGCTCACATCAAAGCGGGCGAGGCTGACGCTTCTGATGACCCGGTCCACATGGCTCTGTTCTGTCCGCTCCGCCTTCAGAAACTTGCGCCGGGCGGGGGTGTTAAAAAACAGATCGCTGACGTCAACGGTGGTACCGGAGGGATGAGCGGCCGGGCGAACGCCATGCAACTCACCGCCCACTACTTCGATGGCACTCGCATGAGCGGCGTCAACTTCCCGGGAGGTGATAGTCAGGCGAGCCACCGACGCGACGCTGGCGAGCGCCTCGCCCCGGAAGCCCAGGCTTGAGACCCCATCAAGATCATCCGCCGTGCGGATCTTGCTGGTTGCGTGACGACTGACCGCAAGGCTCAGATCGTCCGGATGGATGCCGTGGCCGTTGTCTGTGACCCGCACCCGCTTCACGCCACCGGCTTCCGTACGAACGTCGATGGAGGTCGCGCCGGCATCGAGGCTGTTTTCCACCAGCTCCTTAACGAGGGACGCCGGCCGTTCGACAACCTCACCGGCTGCGATCTGATTCGAGACGACGTCCGCTAGCTGCTCAATGCGATGCACGTGCTTCCGCCTCAACCTCTCAATCCCTCAACCCGCCGGGATGGTGATGACCTGACCCACGCGGATCCGATCGTTGTCGAGCTTGTTAACTTCCTTGATGCGCCGGGCGCTGGTGCCGTAGCGTACGGCTATACCCGAGAGGGTATCTCCGCGGGCGATGGTATAGCGCTGGCCGCCCCGTTCACGGTGCCAGGCAACAAGGGTGCCTTCCGGCGCCCGATCGCCCATGTAGCCGGTGATGCCGCGAAAGATGGCCTCTGCCATCTTCTCCTGAAAAGCTGCTGAATTGAGGCGTTTCGCATCCTGTGGATTCGAAATGAAGCCGGTCTCGACGAGAATGGAGGGGACGTCCGGAGACTTCAGCACGAGAAAACCGGCCTGTTCCACCCGCTTTTTGTGGAGCCTGGTGATCTCCCCCATGCGGTCGAGAACTGCCTCACCGACCTCG
>JBCDDI010000556.1:0-2790 GCA_039180365.1 Pseudomonadota bacterium | reverse complement strand
TGGTTATTCAGGCTGCCGGTGGTTGCGAAGGCACCGAGTGCCGCCGCCAGAAAGGTTTTGCTCGTCGTTTTGCCGCTCGAGCCTGTCACGGCCACAACCGGACAGGTCAGCCGGTCGCGCCCGGCACGCCCCAGGGCCCAGAGCCCATCCAGGGTGTCAGCCACTTTCAGTTCCGGCGCATCCCGCTGGGTCGAATCGTGCGTCAGTACCCCGGAGGCGCCGCGCTCGAGGGCCATCGCGACAAAGTCGTGACCATCGCGATCAGAGCGCTGGCTGGAATTGAAGCGCGGGCCTGGGTCCCCAGTCAGCGCGATAAACAGATCACCAGGCTCCAGCGTGCGCGAATCGATGCTGATGCCGGTCACATCGGGCCCGTCCGCGGGCGGCAATCCGAGCGCAAAGCAGAGTTCCGGCCAGCGCCAGAGCGGCTCGCTCACGGGCTCACCCCTACGCTCGATACCGAAAAGCTTGCGGCTTTCACGCTGTCCGGGCGGCTGGAGCGGTTATAGTCGGGAGCAAATCGGCTACCGCGACGGTCCAACAGATCATTCATGGCCGAGCACTCTACACGGACCCGAAGGAAAACCAATGGCAACGGAACCAGGTAACGGGGTACTGGCCCGCATCGGACGCGGCCTGACACGACTGCGCACCTTCACACTCAACGCACTCTTCGTGCTCCTGCTGCTGGTGCTCATCACCGCAGTGCTGAGCGACGATGTACCCGTGGTACCCGATGACTCAGCGCTTCTGATCAATCCTCGGGGTGTTCTGGTGGAACAGCGCAGCTACGCCGATCCCCTCGGTCGACTGCTGGCCCCCGATGAGCCCAGGGAGATTGAGCTATCGGAGATCACCGAGGCCCTAAAGCTCGCAACTGACGACACCCGCATCCGTCTGGCCGTCTTAGACTTCGACGAACTCGGCGGCATGACCGCTGGCCAGGCAGCCGTGATCGGCGAGGCCGTCCGCGGCTTCCAGGCTGCTGACAAAGAGGTTATCGCCTATGGCGCCAGCTTCGGACAATCCCAGTATCTCCTCGCAAGTTATGCCGACGCCCTTTATATGCACCCAATGGGCCAGCTGTTGCTCCCTGGGTATGGAGCGAACCGGCTATATTTCAAGGAGTTACTGGATAAAATTCAGATCAACTTACATATATTCCGTGCGGGCAAGTACAAGGAGTTCGTCGAACCTTATCTGCGCACGGACATGTCGGAAGAGGCCCGGGAAGCCAATCAGTCCCTGGTCGACGAGCTCTGGGATTTCTATCGCTCGCGCATCGTTCAGAACCGTGAGCTGGACCCCGGCCTGTTTCGTCGCTACACGCAGAACCTGCCGGAAGCCCTCGGTGAAATGGGTGACCTGGCAACGGCCGCCGTGGAGCACAGTCTCGTCGACGAGCTCCTCAATCTTGATGAAGTCAGAGCCAGGATCGCGACCCAGGTGGGCTACGGTGAAGACGGTGAGTTCCGTCGTATCGGCTTTGAAAACTACCTGCGCGCGCAAGCAGCGGGAAAAGGATCCGGCAGTGATCCGATCATAGCCGTACTGACGGCAGAGGGGCCCATCATGATGGGCCGCCAGAGTCAGGGGGTCATCGCTGCAGACACGGTTTCCAACCTGATCCGCCAGGCGCGTCAGGATGAGAATGTGGAGGCTGTCGTTGTGCGGGTGAGCAGCCCTGGCGGCAGCGCGTTCGCTTCGGAGATGATTCGTCAGGAGCTGGAACTGCTGCAGCTTGCTGGCAAACCCGTGGTTGTGTCCATGGGCAACGTCGCCGCCTCCGGCGGCTACTGGATCTCCGCCACCGCGGATCGCATTCTCGCCAATCCGACCACGGTCACGGGCTCCATTGGCGTCTTCGGCGTATTCCCCACCTTCGAAGGTGCCCTCGAAACCGTCGGGGTTACCAGCGACGGCGTGGGCACCACGCCCCTCTCAGGGGCTGCCGACCCCTTCTCCGGTCTTTCTGACGACATGGCCGCCATTCTTCAGCTCAACACCGAACATACCTACAGCCAGTTCGTGAACCTTGTGGCCCGCGGTCGCAATATGGCCCCGGAGGCTGTGGATGCCATCGCCCAGGGGCGAGTGTGGACCGGCGCCCGAGCGAAAGCTCTGGGTCTCGTGGACGATCTTGGTGGGCTCGATGATGCTGTGGCGATCGCGGCAGAGCTTGCGGACCTCGAGTCCTGGCGCACGGAACCCCTCCGAGCTGTCCCGTCGCCGCGGGAGATGCTGTTGAGTTCCCTCGGTGGCATCGAGAGTGAGCTTAAGGCCTCGGGTTTCGGACGCGTCTGGTCAGTCCTGAACGAGGCCGAAGCCATGCTCAAGATCCTCACGGACCCACAGCACGGCTACGCGCTCTGCGAAGTCTGCCTGGGTCCCGGTGGCCCCGTACGTTAGCGGTCGAACTAGAAGAGGCGAACCCGGGTACGGCCGCTCGGGCGACGGGCAGCGCTTGCGCGGCGCCGGCGCATGCGTCCGTGGAGCTCCTTCCGCTTCGCGGCGAGATAATCTTCCCGGGTCATGTTTGGATTCCGATTCCGTGCCTTCTCTTCTTTCCGATAGCGGCAGAAGTCGTTGTAGGCGTCGATCTCGGGACGGAGTTCGCTGGTCAGAAGCTCGATCATGATGGCGTCGTCAACGAAGCCGAGCACGGGGATGCTGTCGGGAATCATGTCCTGAGGATCGGCGAGGTAGGCCAGCGCCGAGAGCACGTTTTTCCGCTCCTTATCGGCCAGAGCCCAGTCCTCATCCCGGGCCATGTCGATCAGTGAAGACAGC
>JBCDDI010000555.1:0-2801 GCA_039180365.1 Pseudomonadota bacterium | reverse complement strand
GACGCGCAGCGGATCCGCTCACCGCCGCCCAGCTTAAGGACCTGGACGCTGGCTCTGCGAGACTCGCCGCCGGGGAGCCGCTGGCCTACATCACAGGCGTTCGTGGCTTCTGGGATTTCACGGTGACCGTGACACCCGCAGTTCTGATCCCCAGACCGGAAACGGAGACCCTGGTGGAAGCGGCCCTCGAGCGTCTGAGCGCGGGCGAGACGGCCCTGGATCTGGGCACGGGTAGCGGCGCCATAGCCATTGCCCTAGCCCGGAGCGGTAGCGCAGCCGTGACCGCCGTGGATGCCTCGGCGGACGCTCTCGTGGTCGCTCGAAACAACGCGGAACGTCTCGGCGCAGAGATACAGTTCCTTGAGAGCAGTTGGTTCGATGCGATCAGCGGGGCCTTTCATGTGATTGTTGCCAATCCGCCCTACGTGGCCGCAGGCGACCCCCATCTGCCCGCCCTGGCCTACGAGCCCACTGCAGCGCTGGTTGCCGGCAGATCCGGCCTCGACGATCTGAACCACATTATTGCCACAGCGCCCGAGTACCTGCTGCCGGCAGGCTGGCTGCTGGTGGAGCACGGCTACAACCAGGCGGATCCCGTGGCGGATGCTTTCCGCGCCGCAGGATTCCAGGCCATCGAACTGCTGCACGATCTCGGCGGACAGCCGAGAGTGACCTTGGGCCGACTGAAAAGGGGCAGGATGGAGAAAGACCGACTGAAAAGGGGCCGGATAGAGAAAGACCAGCTGGAGAACGCCCATGGATCTCAGTGACGAACAGCTGCTCCGCTACAGCCGGCAGATCATGTTGCCGGACGTCGACGTTGCCGGACAGGAAGCCCTGCTCGATGCGACGGTGCTCGTCGTCGGGCTCGGCGGCCTGGGTTCACCGGTTGCGCTTTATCTGGCCGCTGCCGGTGTCGGCAAACTGATCCTCACCGACGACGACGCGGTGGACCTCTCCAATCTGCAGCGGCAGGTGGTGCACGGGCAGGCAGACATCGGCGCCAGCAAGGTCGCCTCCGCCGCTGCAACGCTCAGGGCCATTAATCCAGAGGTGCAGCTCGAGCTGATTCCCGAACGACTCACCGGCATGACCCTGGACGCCGCCGTTCGTCGCGCCACCGTTGTGGTGGACGCCACGGACAATTTCGCAACCCGCTTCGAGCTGAACGCCGCCTGCGTGGCTGCACGAGTCCCGATGGTCTCTGGTGCCGCCATCCGCTGGGAGGGCCAGGTCGCCGTCTTCGATCCACGGCAGGCAGACTCTCCCTGCTACCGGTGTCTCTATGCGGAAGGTGACGATGGGGCCCTGAACTGCTCCGAGAGCGGCGTCATCGCACCGCTGGTCGGCGTAATCGGTACCTGCCAGGCCCTGGAAACGATCAAGGTGATTACCGGCGTGGGCGAAACGCTAACCGGTCTGGTGCTTTACTTCGATGGCAAACGGATGGAGTGGCGGCGCCTCAGGCTGCCGAAGGATCCGAACTGTCCTGTCTGCGGCGGAGGCTGACGCCGTAAACGTCGGCGAGAACCTCGAGAAGGTCCTCCCGGACGACATCAAGATCATCAGGGCCCCCAAGATCACTCAGCTGGGTAACCGCTGTATCTGTCAGTCCACAGGGATTGATGCGGGAGAAGGGCTCGAGATCCATGGCCACGTTGAGGGACAGGCCGTGGTAAGAGCAGCCGCGCTTTACTCTCAGGCCCAGGGAGCCAATTTTTGCCCCGTTCACATAAACGCCGGGCGCATCAGCGCGCGCGGCCGCCTCCACGCCATAGGTTGCCAGCACGCGGATCATCGCCGTCTCGATGCCTGTAACAAGATCTCTAACACCGATGCCGAGACGCCGGAGGTCAAAGAGCAGATAGGCGACAATCTGACCGGGACCATGGTAGGTGACCTGCCCGCCACGATCTGACTGCACAACGGGAATGTCGCCGGGCATAAGCAGATGCTCGGCTTTGCCGGCCTGTCCCTGGGTGAAGACCGGCTCGTGTTCTGTGAGCCAGAGGCAGTCGTCGTTTTCTGCGGTGCGCGCTTCCGTATAGGCACGCATGGCGGCAAAGGTCTCTTCGTAGGGCGTGACCCCGAGATCGGTGACCGACACCAGGCGGGTGTCTGGCGCGCTTGCCCTCACAGCACCAGCTTCACGTTCGGGTGCGCCATGAGCTCCTGGTGCAGGGCTTTCAACTGCCGCTCTCCAGTCGCGCGAATCGTCAGACGCACGGACGTATAGTTCCCCTTACTGCTCGGCGCAGTCTCGAGCGTCGCTTCGGAAAAACTCTCATCGTGCCGCAGGACGATGGCAGCCACGCTCGCCGCGAAGCTTTCGCTGGAAGCGCCGATCACCTTGATGGGGTAATCGTCACAGGGAAACTCGATGACGGGCTTTTCGTCCACGGATACTCCTAGCTGAACAGGTCGGCAAAAAAGAGCGACAGCCAGTCCGAGAGCCTCGAGAAGATGCCGGCCTCTTCAATGGCTCCAAGGGCAACAAGCGGTGCCCGATGCACCTCGTCGTCACCAAGGGTCAGTACCAGCTCGCCGAGTTCGGCGCCAGCTGCGACCGGTGCTTCCAGCGTATTCGGAATCACCAGCTCGGCAGCTAGATCATCGTAGGACCCGCGAGGAATGGTGACCGTAACCGCCTCCGTGAGACCAAGCTCAAGCTCCTCGGTTTCTCCATAGTAGATGCGAGCCGTTTTCAGTGGGACGCCGGCGTCATAGAGCATCTGGGTCTCAAAGTAGCGAAAGCCGTAGGACAGCAGTTTCTGGCTTTCCTGCATGCGGGCATTTTCACT
>JBCDDI010000554.1:0-2805 GCA_039180365.1 Pseudomonadota bacterium | reverse complement strand
GACAATGACACCGGTGAGCATCGGGTGGCGCAGCATGCGCTTCAGGTTGGTCGGTGCGTTGGCGGCGCCCATCAGGATGAATGCCAGCACCATGAGCACCGAGTTCGTCTACAGCGCGCCGCTGGCGGGCGCTCCGATGGTGACCTCTGTGCTCATGGTGCTGGCATTCATCCTGATGGGCGCCGCCAACGCACCGACCAACCTGAAGCGCATGCTGCGCCACCCGATGCTCACCGGTGTCATTGTCTGGGCTGTCGCCCATCTGCTCGCCAACGGCGACAGCCGCTCAGTGGTGCTCTTTGGCGGCCTTGGGATCTGGGCCGCCGTTGCAATGCCGCTGATCAATCGGCGCGAAGGACCGCGGGAAAAGCCCGAAGCCGTGCCGGTGCAGAAAGACATCGTGCTGATTGTGATCGGTGTGATCCTCACGCTGGTGGTTGCCTACTTCCATGAGTATCTTGCTGGCGTGCCGGTAATCCGCTGACCGACCCAAATATCGACTGACTCTGATAAAGGAACCCGCATGACTCCCGCCTTCCTGCCCAAGCTCAGCGTTCTCGATCTTGCGCCCATTGTCGAAGGCGGCACCGCAAGGCAGGCACTCGAACACAGCCGCAGCCTCGCCCAGCATGCGGAACGGCTCGGCTACCAGCGCTACTGGCTCGCCGAGCACCACAACATGCCTGGTATCGCCAGCTCCGCCACCGCCGTCGCCATCGGCTACGTAGCCGAAGGCACGGAACGGATCCGCGTCGGCGCCGGAGGCATCATGCTGCCGAATCACGCGCCGCTGATCATCGCCGAACAGTTCGGCACCCTGGCCGCCCTGTATCCGGATCGCATTGACCTCGGCATCGGGCGTGCGCCTGGCACGGATCAGCTCACCGCACGGGCTCTGCGCCGCAATCTGAACGGCAACATCGATGACTTTCCCCGCGACGTTATGGAGCTTATGGCTTACCTCGATGACGCAGATGCTGATCAGCGCGTCCGCGCCGTCCCCGGCGCCGGTGCGAAGGTGCCGCTGTGGATTCTCGGCTCGAGCCTCTATGGTGCCCAACTCGCCGCGCTCCTTGGCCTGCCCTACGCCTTCGCCTCACACTTTGCGCCCCAGGCACTCATGCAGGCCCTGGACATGTACCGCTCAACCTTCCGCCCGTCGGAGTTTCTCGACGCGCCCTACGTCATGCTTGGCTACAACGTCTGCGCCGCAGAAACGGACGCGGAAGCAGAGTACCTGCGCAGTTCGTCGCTGCAGGCCATTCTCAGGCTGCGGAAAGGCACACCGGGGCAACTGCCGGCACCCGTCGAAGGTTTCGCCGCAACGCTGACGCCGGAAGACCAGGCGGTCGTTGCCCAGTTCAGCACCTGCTCGGCAGTCGGCGCGCCGGACACGGTAGCGGCCTCGATCAGCGAGTTTGTTGCGAGAACCGGAGCCGACGAGCTCATGATCGCCGGCCAGATCTTTGATCACGACGCGCGGCTGAAGTCTTACGAGCTCCTTGCCGGGCTGGCCGAACCGATCACCACGGCACCGGCCGCCGAGAGCGCCTGAGCACAGAGACCGGAAGCTGCGGGGACCGAGGGTCTTCCGCGGACGCGCTGAATTTCTGATAGGCGGCCGAAAACGGAGCGTTTCTCGCCGACCGTGCAGCTACCTTGGGGCTCCAAGGCAAAGCAAGGAGATCTCCGTGACCGAACAGCATCGCGTTCTGCTGCCACCGGTAGAAGACATGTACGCGGCCATCGAGCGCCGCGACCCGGTTTACGACGGCCTGTTCTTCTATGGTGTGATTACCACGGGCGTTTACTGCTTGCCGAGCTGCGGCGCCCGGCTGCCGCGGCGCGAAAACGTGCGCTTCTTCGACAGCACCTCGGCGGCAGAACGCGCCGGTCTCCGGCCCTGTAAACGCTGCCGCCCGGCGCAGACCCTCGCCGAGCGGGCAGCACTCATTGAGCTTGCGCACTACCTGGAAAAACACGCCACGGAGAAGCTCAGCAACGACGATCTCGTGGCCCAGTCCGGTATCCCCACGCCGCGTCTCACCCGGCAGTTCAAAGGACTCTTCGGAGTCACACCCAAGGCCTTTCAGGAAGAGATCCGCCGCCGCGGTCTCAAAGCCGCGCTGAAGCGCGGCACCGGCGTTGCCGAAGCCATTTTCGAAGCGGGCTACGGATCCACAAGTCGCATTTACGGCGAAAGCCTCAGAAATCTGGGTATGACCCCAAGCAGCTACCGGGCAGGAGGGGCCGGCGAGCTCATTTACCACGCCGCCTGCGAGACGGCTCTCGGCTGGCTGATGCTGGCTGCGACAGAGCGCGGTGTCTGTTTCGCCCAATTCGGCGCCAGCGCTGCGGACCTGCTTCGGCAGCTCGCCACCGAGTTTCCGGCTGCCGAGCTCAAACCATCCGAGGCCGTTGGTCACCCGGAACTGGACCGCTGGCTTGCGGCCATCGAAGCCCACCTGGGTGCCGATGGCCCCCGACCCGATCTACCGCTGGATCTCAGGGGCACCGCTTTTCAGATTAAGGTGTGGCGCTATCTGCTCGGCACCCGGGAAGGTGAGGTGCTGTCTTACGGGGAGCTGGCCAGCGCCATTGATGCTCCCAAGGCTGTTCGAGCCGCGGCGTCCGCCTGCGGCGCCAATCGGGTCGCCGTGCTGGTGCCCTGCCACCGGGTGCTGCGCGGGAACGGTGACCTGGGCGGCTATCGCTGGGAGGAAGCCAGGAAGCGCACGCTCCTCGACCACGAGCGTCGGCGGGCAAAGCGACAGCCTTGAGCCCGCCAGACACTTCGCTCTGGCG
>JBCDDI010000553.1:0-2807 GCA_039180365.1 Pseudomonadota bacterium | reverse complement strand
TCGTACTCAAGCTCATAGCGACTGAAAGGACTTAACCCGCGGCTCGTTTACGCACGGATCAGCGGTTTTGGCAGCGAGGGCCCGGAAGCCCGAAAGCGCGGCTTCGATTCCACGGCCTGGTGGGCGCGCACCGGGCTCATGGACCTGGTCCGAGATAAGGGTCAGGCGCCGGTCATGGGTGCGCCGGGCTTCGGCGATCACTCAACGGCCATGTCGCTTTTCGGCGCCATCATGTTGGCGCTCTACCGACGCGAACAAACCGGGGAGGGGTCCTCGGTGGAAACCTCGCTCCTTGCTAATGGTATCTGGGCCAACGGCATGCAGCTGCAGGGTGCAGCGGCCGGCTTTGACCTCTCTGCGCTCAAGCAGGAGAAGGGGCTGAAGAACCCACTGACTTCGGTCTATGAAACAGCGGATGGTCGCCACGTCCTCTTTGCCATCATCAACGGTGCCCGGGAGTGGCCGAGGCTTTGCGAGGCCCTCGGTCGCAGCGAATGGATAGAGCGCTATCCGGACGTGCGTTCGGTGATGAAAGCCCGGGATTTGCTCAAAGAGGAAGTTGCCGAGCTGATTGGTAGCCTGCCACTCGAAGAAGTGGCTGAACGGCTGACGCAGGCGGACATCACCTTCAGCGTGGTGCAGAACCTTGCGGAGGTGCTGGAAGACGAACAGGCTCGGGCGGCCGGCTTTGTGGTGGAGACAGGTTCAGAGGATCCCGACTACCAGCTGACGATAGCAAGTCCCATCAAGGTCCGCGGTGAAGACAAACGTTCTTCGGGACCAGCACCGGATGTTGGTGAGCATACTCGGGCTATTCTCGAAGAAGCGGGCTTTGCGGCAGGGGAGATCGAGCGGCTGTGCAATGGCGGCGTTGTGCGAGAGGCCCGAGAGGGCTCATCCAGCTAGCGTTTGTTCAGGAACCCGCCTGTTTCAGCTACCGGCTGTCTCAGCCGGCGTTTGCCGCCCGCGCCATGGTCTCGCGAAATTGCCGCAATCCTTCGTCGCTCGGATTTTGCTCAAGCATGCGATCAAGGTAGGGCAGGGCCTCTTTGAAGCGTCCCTGGTCACGCAGCATGGTGACCACAGCAACCAGTAACTCCTCATCGTTAGGCCAGCGGTCCAGCAGGCTTTCCAACACGGCAACGGCCTGATTGCGATTACCCGCGTCGTTCAACGCCACCGCATAGGTGTAACCGTAGCGACTGTTGTTCGGCCCCAGATTCGCGGCAGAACGGAACTCATCGAGGGCGTTCCCGAGCTGACCCTGACGCGCAAACCATAAGCCGTAGGCATAGGCCACCTCTGGTGCAGCGGGTGCCAGCGCACGGGCTTCTGCGAGGAGTTCCCCGGCCGCCCCGTCGCGACCGGTTGCCCGATAGAGATCGGCGAGGTTGGTCAGTCCTGGCACCCAGTTCGCCTGCAAAGCGAGGGACTGTTCGAGCATGCGCTCGGCGTTGGTCAGATCGCCAAAAGCTGCCAGCGTGCCGGCCACGTTAGTCAGGGTCTCTGGAAAATCCATGTTCAGAGTCTGCGCTTCGAGCCAGGGTTCCAGATAGGGGCGGAGCCTCTCCAAGTAGGCAGGATCTGCCTGCACGGAAGGCACGAGAGCTGCGAAGGCCTGTTCGCGGACGGCCTGTCTTTCATCTTCCAGGAGCGGCGCAATGAGGCGCCACTGATTCTCGGGAGAGAGACTGGCTGCAGCGAGCGGGGCTGCCAGCCGCAGTAGCGGGTCGCCGCGCCGGGCAAGGCGAATGGCGTCGATCGTGTGACCGCGTCCGTAAGCTCCGAGCCGGCTCAATGCGGATGCGCGTACCATGATCGGGGCTGTTACATCACGAACGATGGTCGCGAGCGCGGCGTCCGCGTCTGGCGCGACAACGTCAGCTGCCGCGAAGGCAGTGGCAAAGTGAGCGGGACGTTCCGCGCCGAAACGTTTACTGATTTCCGCCGCCGCCCAGGCTGCGGTCTGGTCCTTATGGCAGGTGGTGCAGGGTTCCGGCACGCCGAGTGCCACAGTGAGATCCGGCCGGGGGCGCGGGAAGCTGTGATCCCGGCGATCGTCGACCACCATGTAGGTTTTGCTCGGCATGTGGCAGCTCACGCACTGAGCGCTCTCGCTGCCCGCGGGATGGAAGTGGTGGCTTGGATCGTCGTAGGCGCCGGCCGCCGCGGCGAATGCCGGGTTAAGGGCCATGGCTTCGGCAGGTTCCTGCTGATGGCAGAAGGTGCAGGTTTCATTGCCGGAGCGGGCGAGGGTGGCGCCGTGCGGTTCGTGACAGTTACTGCAGGTCACACCGGCTCGATGCATGGGACTCGAGAGGAAGGACCCATAAACATAGACCTCGTCATCGATCTGACCGTCCACGTGATAGAGATCCCGATCGAGGAAACGTGGACTGTAGTAATCAAGGTAGCTTTCCGTGGGCTGGAAGCCTTCGGCGAGCTGACTGCGGCGGGAATGGCAGCCAGCGCAGGCGTTAATCTCCTCTGCCTGGGACGCCAGAGCAGCCAGTGGGGCAGCCTCCGGCCCGGCCACATGATTGGAGCCTGGCCCGTGGCAAGCTTCGCAGCCAACGTCTTCGATCGCGAAGGTCGTTGCATAGCTGCCGCTTCCAGCGTCGAAGTTCTTCTCCAAGGCGGTGGAATGGCAATCGGCGCACTGACTGTTCCAGCGATTGGCGCGGCCGGTCCAATGCATGGGATCCCCGGCGCTGAACGGTTCGCCATGCAATTCAAACCATTGTTGCCCGCCTTCTTCGGCAGAACGGGTATCCCAACTCAAGGGATAGGTTGAGAGAGCACCCGCG
>JBCDDI010000552.1:0-2807 GCA_039180365.1 Pseudomonadota bacterium | reverse complement strand
GGCCCAGCGATAACGGACGGTGAAGCGCGGATTCGTTACCCAGCGCGTAAGGTGCCCAAGCAGCGCAGCACTCTCTTCCGCGTTCATCTCGACGATCCGTCGGGTGAAGTGTTCATTCACATAGAGCGCCTTACGACCCGTTTCCGGGTGGACGCGCACGACTGGATGAATGGCCATCTGCTCCGGCCGGTTGTGCGGCAGCGCATCATGTAACGCGGTCAAGCCTTCACAGAGTTCCTGCATGGGAGCGGAAAGCTCCTCATAGGCGCGATAGAGGCTGGTCCACATGGTGTCACCGCCCGTTTCCGGGCAGCGCACCATCCGCAGAACGGACATGAGGGCCGGCTCATCGCGGAAGGTGATGTCTGTGTGCCACTCATCGGCGACGCCACCGTGGGTGGCTGCCAGCTCAAAAAGCTCCGTGTGCGGGGTGTAGGGATTTTTCAGGTGCGGATGGCCTTCAAGCTCGCCGAAACAGCGACCAAGCTCAACATGCTCATCCACCGAAAGGGTCTGCTCCGGGAAAAACAGCACCAGGTGCTCGCGCAGCAGGGCCTTAATGCCCTCAATGACTGCCGGCGTCTGTTCTTTCAGGTCCAGGCCCCGCACCTCGGCGCCAAGGGCGGGTGCCAGCCGCTGAACGGCCCAGCTATCGGGTATCAACTGCTCTGATCTTGCTTCTGCCATGATGGCCCCTACGCCCGGCTGGAGAAGCCACCAGTTTGCCACTGCCGCGCCTTCCTGTCAGATCGTCAGCCAGGCCCTGGACGCCTCGCCCGATCGAGACTCCTGGCCAGTACCGGCTGAAAGCTGCACGCTGTCTGACGGGCGATCGGGGGTACCTTGACCGCACAGCGGCAGCGCCGGACCATCTGGCGATGACGATCTTCTATCCCCTTACGCTTCGGCGCCCGGCCCTGCTGCCGATCCTGGTTGCCCTGGTCACCATGACCGCCCTGCTGGCAATGCCCGGAGCGGCTCCACTGGCCGCGGAGATCGATACCCGTTCGCGGATCGTCGAATCCAATCTCAGGGATCTTTCCCGAAGCAATGACGCCGCCATCACGTCCAATCGTCTGCAGGCCCGGCCGTCCAGCGATGCCCTCGGCAACCCGCGGCTGGACCTGACGCCACGGCCAAGGCCAGACAGTTCGACCCTTGTTCGTTCCGATGTGCAGAGCAGTCTGCACCGGCTCCGCCGGGAAACCGCCAGTGCCCGCGAACCGGACGATCGCAAGGCAAGGGTTCGAGAAAACGCCACCGACCCGGGTCGCTGAGCATCCAGCCCCCTTGAGTCAGTCCCAGGGCGCCCCCGCTTCGATCCAGCGCAGAAACCGCGCACACTCCTGCAACGTTGGTGGCTCGGCCAGTGAATGGCCGATATGGAAACTGACCGCTGGCACACAGGCCTGGGCGTAGGGCTCACTGGCGGCCGCGTCCGTGGGACGGATCCATGCAGGTATTCCCAGTGCTGGGGCTTCCACGAGCTGTCGGTGATTTGCACAGGCTAGCTGAGCACTCTCAGGATAGTTAAGGCAGTCGGCGTAGCGCCGCTCGTTCGGCGGGGTATTGAGGCTCCAGGGACCATCGGCAACCCCCTGAACATGGCAGTCGCCGCAGTGGCGTTCGAGGAAGTGGTAAATGGGCGCGAAACCGGCAGCCTGCTCTGCGCAGGCTGCGGTGGGGAAGGGCAGTGCCAGCAGCAGTCCCGGCAGGATAGCCGGCGCTGACCACATGCGTTTACTGCTCCCTGGGGTCGCGTCCGTCCCGCGGCGCGCCGGTACCCGAAGAGCCCATGAAGATCTTTCGGCCATCCGTGAAGGTGACGTCTCGGCCGTTAGCACGCTTCGAGCGGTCCTTACTCTGATAACCATCCACAATGATCTCAGTACCCGGCGTCAGCGTATTGCGCGTCAAGCCACGACGCAGGAGCGTGTTCGGCGTACCGCCCTCCACCATCCAGACATCCGTGGAGCCATCATCGTTGGTGACTTCCATATGGATCCACGTGTGTGGGTTCACCCACTCCACCCGCACCACGGGACCGCGCAAAACGAGCGGCCGGTTTGGATCGAACTCGGCGCCGAAGGCATGGTGCGCGAGGGCGGGACCGGAGCCTGCGAGCATCGCGCCAAGGGCCACGCTGGCAAAGGTTCGGAATATGTACTGCTTCAGCATGAGGGCCTCTCAGATCGGTTCTTGTGACAATTTTAGGTTCATCGGTGTCGGCCCGCAAAGGCTCAGAAACCGCCGGGTACTTCGATCCCTTGAGCTTCCGCTTCCAGGATACGAGCCCCTTTGAGAATGCCCTCCATGGCGTAGTTGCCTTCGTGGCAGGCGTATTCATAGACGCGATCCTCCGTCGCCGGCCAGGGATACTCGCCCCCCCAGGCTTCGGTCCAGACATTCGGATCGCTCACCTCGAAGCTGTAGAGCAGCGTATCTGCATCGATGCGCCGGAAGCGCTCGACAACTTTGAGGTCGCGCGTGGCAAGGGACAGCGCTGGCCGATCGGAAAAGTTCGTCGTCTCCACAACGAGCGTGTCTTCCTCCCACCAGCCGATGGAGTCCCCGAGCCATTTCCGGATCGATGGGTCTGCATCGGCTGGTGGGAGGAACAGTGCTTTAATCTGCACGGCATGGGCAGTGACCCAGAGGCCACCGAATTGTTAAAGCAGACTGGCCCCGCTGGCGTTGAAAAACTCTGGCAATCGGTATCGCGGCCGACGGTGCAGTGGCTCCGATCGCTGGATTTTGGCTTCTTTGAATTTGATTGCTTGCTGATTCATGGCAGTACGGTGGGCTGC
>JBCDDI010000551.1:0-2825 GCA_039180365.1 Pseudomonadota bacterium | reverse complement strand
GCCGCCGCTGTCGCTTCCCGGGCCTTTAGGACCCTCGGGACCCTCGGGACCGTCGCCCGCAGGCTGATCGGACTCCAATTCAGACATAGATCAGTGGACTCTCTCGCTGTCTTTGTGCGTGCTCAGGCCTTCGCGCTTCAGCGTCCGGCCTTGGCGCTCGCCATTGTGTGGGGCGCGCAGGGCGTTCACGGCCTCATCCGGACGGGGTCGCGGACGGGGTCGTTAGGACGGCTCGGAAAGGGCTCGAAAGCGAAACGGGGCTATCCGTGGATAGTTCCTGGACTGTTCCTGAGCGGGGCCGAATAAACACCAAATTTTAACACGAAGCGGCCCTCGATTCGTAACTTCCGCCGAGCGGGTATACTGCCGCGCCATGCCACCAGACAGCACTGCCACCGCACCCGCCGACCTCATCGTCAGTGCCCCCTGGGCGCTCACTTTCGACCCGCCGGCAGACGGCGCCGAGGGCAATCCTGCCGGCATCCTTCAGGACAGCGCCATCGCCGTCGGGCAGGGACAGATTCTCGAGGTTGGGCCCGAAGCCGCCGTGCGTGCCGCCCACCCCGCCGCCCGACATCTCGACCTCCCGGACCACGTACTCATGCCCGGCCTCGTCAACGCCCACGGCCACGCGGCCATGACCCTGTTGCGCGGCTCGAGCGAGGATGCGCCTCTCCAGGCCTGGCTCACGGAGCAAATCTGGCCCCTGGAAGCGAAGTGGGTCAGCGATCAGTTTGTCCGCGACGGACTGAAGATTGCCATCGCGGAGATGGTCCGCGCCGGGGTCACGCGCTTCGCAGACATGTATTTCTTTCCGGAAATCGGCGCCGAGGAGGCAAAACGCGCCGGCGTGCGCGCCCAGGTGGCCTTCCCGGTGATCGAGTTTCCCAACGCCTGGAGCCAGGACAGCGAAGAAGGCTTTCACAAGGGCCTCGGTCTCTATGACCAGTACCGGAATGACCCCTTCATCGATGTCGCCTTTGGCCCACACTCGGTCTACAGCGTCACGGACCCGGACCTCGACCGGATCCTCATGTACTCCGAGGAACTTGACGCGAGCATCCACATTCATCTGCACGAAAACGCGGCCGAGCTTACGGAAAACGCTGCCCGCTACGGCACCTCGGGGATCCACCACCTGCATGAGCGTGGCCTGCTCGGACCTCATCTGCAGGCCGTGCACGTCACGCAGATCACCCCGGAAGAGCTTGCGCTCTTCGCCGAGAACAACGTGCAGGTCATGCACTGTCCAACCTCGAACGCCAAGCTGGCGAGCGGCATCTGTCCGGTCACAGCCATGCTCGAGGCGGGCGTGAACGTCTGCCTCGGTACGGATGGTGCCGCCTCCAACAACGTGCTCGATCTCCTCGGCGAAGCCCGTCTGGCCTCGCTACTGGCGAAGCTCGAGCAGGAAAACGCCGCGGCCCTGCCGGCTGCCACGGCGCTGGCGATGGCCACCCGGAACGGCGCCCAGGCCCTCAGCCGCGGCGAGCAGAGCGGCACGTTGACCGCCGGTAAAGCCGCCGACTTCATCGCCGTGGACATGAGTGCCATACGCCATCAGCCGCTTTATGACCCGGTTGCGCAGGTATTGCACACGTCCAGCGGCAATTCGGTCAGTCACGTCTGGGTCGACGGCGAGTGCCTGCTCGATGACGGCACCCTCACACGCATGGATGAGAATGAAATCCTCGCAATTGCCAGAGGCTGGCAGGAAAGGATCCGTTCCACATGAGCAACGTCGACCAAGCCGAAATTGAGAAGTTTGAAGCCCTCGCCCACCGCTGGTGGGATCCGGAAGGGGACTTCAAACCCCTGCACGACATCAATCCGTCGCGCCTCGACTACATTGCCGAGCGCGTTGACCTGCCGGCGGTGAACGCCGTGGACGTCGGCTGCGGGGGCGGCATCCTGGCGGAAGCCATGGCCCGGGCCGGTGCTAAGGTCACAGGTATGGACAAAGCCGGCAGCCCGCTTTCTGTGGCGCGTCTGCACGCCATGGAAGCCGGCGTGCAGGTGGAGTACCTCGACAGTACCGCCGAAGCCCTGGCCGCGGAGCGTCCTGGCCGCTATGAGGTGGTCACCTGCCTTGAAATGCTCGAGCATGTGCCGGACATCGGCTCCGTAATCCGCGCCTGTGCCGAGCTCGCAACGCCCGGGGCCGACCTCTTTTTCTCAACGATTAATCGCAATCCCAAGGCCTGGGCTCTCGCCGTGGTTGGCGCCGAGTACGTGCTTGGTCTGCTGCCGAAAGGCACCCATGAATACGCGAAGTTCATCAAGCCCCACGAACTGGCGGCCGCCGTCCGCGAGGCAGGTCTTGAGGTCGTGGAAGTCCGCGGCATGCGCTACAACCCCTTCACCCGGAATACGGCGATTAACGATGATGTAGACGTGAACTACCTCATGCACGCCAGGAAACCCGCCGCCTGAGCCAACCCATGCCCGACTACCCCGAACTCGACGCCGCTCGCGCAAACTGGCAGTGGCAGCCGGAAGCGAACTGCCTGCAGGGCAAAGTCATTCTTGTGACCGGTGCCGGGGATGGCATCGGCCTTGCCGCCGCCAAAACCTTCGCCTGCTACGGCGCCAGCGTTGTGCTCCTCGGCCGCACGCGGAGCAAGCTTGAAGCCGCCTTTGACTGGATTTCCGAACACACGGACACGGAACCCGTGATTGTGCCCGCAGAGCTTGAAGCGCTGGCCGACGACAGCGCGGCCGCCCTCGGCAACGCCATCGGCGAAGCCTTCGGCCGCCTCGACGGCCTGCTGCACAACGCCTCCATGCTCGGACCGAAGGTCGGAATCGCACACTATCCTACCGCT
>JBCDDI010000550.1:0-2836 GCA_039180365.1 Pseudomonadota bacterium | reverse complement strand
GGTCTGGGGCTTCGGCGGCAAGTTCTTCTTCCGTCAGCCCCCCTGGGGGCGAATCCGCTTCTGAAGCAACCGCGATCATAGGAGATAAAGCGACAACGACTGCCAGCGCTGAGCGCCGTGGTGCAATTCCTCCGAGGATCTGAAGAAGTCCCGTCATTAACTCTCCGCCAGCGTTCTCGCGACATCCGTGCGATAGGCCTGCACGGCGGGAATCGCAGCGGCGAAGATGCCTACGGTAAAGAGGCTCACCAACAGCAGGGTCTCTGCGGGCAGCCAGACCCAGCCCGTGAGGGCGACGCCGCGGGTTGCTTCAAGCCAGCCTCCGAGGACTTCCATGGCGCTGTGCCCGATCAGGAAGCCCAGGGTCACGCCGAAAACAGACAACAGTAACCCTTCGAGCAGCAGCACCCAGAGTAGTTCCCAGCGGGAAGCGCCGAGACAGCGGAGCATGGCCAGATCGCCCCGGCGCGCTCGGAGCGACCCGTAGAGGGCGGCGAAGACGGAAAGGGCTGCCGTGGCGATGAGCACCCAGGAGAAAGCCTTCAGCCCGTCGAGCCCGACGCCGACCAGCTGCAGCACTCTGGAGATTTCCATGGCCGGTGAAGCGCCTTGCAGGGATCCGCTGGCGTTAACTTCGCGGGGCAGGGTTGCGGCCGCCAGGGGAGAGCGGTAGCGGATCAGCATGGCCGTTATGTCATCGCCAGCGTGCTGGTCCCGCTGCTCACCGTGCGGCGGCCGCGCACGGGCATCCGAATGGGCAAGGTGATTGTGGTTGTCGTGCAGCGCCCAGACGCTCTCAAGGGACGTCAGGATCAGGCGATCGACGACGGTGCCGGTGGCCTCCAGCACACCAACCACCCGATAGGGTGAACTCTCATGGCTTTGCCCGCTTTCCACCAGACCGTGGGCGCCGGCGAAACGGTCACCAAGCGTCAGGCCCACGGACGCGGCCACGGCTGATCCGATGGTGGCCTCCATGGGATTGAGCCAGAAGCGACCTTCTGCCGGTGTCGCTCCGTACAGATCCGGGTAAGCGCTGCTGGTGCCGACGATCCGGAAGCCCTGAAAGCTGTCGCCGAGGGCAAGGGGGATCGCCGTTTGTACCCGGGGATCCTGCGCCCAGCGCTCGGCGTCTGCCTGGCGAATGTTCCCGGGTGGTATGTCTGCGTGGTAGACGGCAGCAAGCACCAGCTGCACAGGGCTGCCGTTTGCGCCGAGGACCAGATCAATGCCTCTCGCGTCCCGGGACAGCGTCGCTGCCAGCTGCGTGCCGGCCAGCAGCAACAGCACAATGCTCGCTGTGCCGAGGCCCATGAGCGCAACATTAACGGCGGATGTGAGCGGCGACAGACCGAGATTGGCTAAGGCAAGTCGGAGCCACATCATGGCAGCTGCTCCAGCTCGAGGACGTGCTTAAGGTGGCCGCGAGCCCGCTGATCGTGGGTGACAAGCAGGAGGGCTGCACCCGCTGCCTGCGCCGAAGACTTAAGGAGAGCAAGCGCCTGTTCGGCGTTCTGATCATCGAGGGCCGAACTTGGTTCGTCGGCCATCACGAGCTCGGGCTCATGGATCAGCGCTCGTGCGATGGCCACCCGCTGGGCCTGGCCCTGGCTGAGCATGGCCGGTTTGTGCCGCTCGAGGCCGCGCAGGTCTAAGCGCTCAAACAGCTCATCAGCACGCTTTCGATTAACCGGTATCCGCGCTAAGCGCTGCGCGAGCAGCACGTTGTCGAGGACGGTAAGCGCGGGTAAGAGGTGGAAGCGTTGGAAAATCAGCCCGATATGTCGGCCACGGAAGCGGTCGAGGGCGGCGCCGCGCAGCCCCGCGAGGTCCTGTCCGAAAATCTCTATCGTGCCGCTGGCCGGGCGGAGCAGTCCTGCGAGCAGATGCAGGAACGTGGTCTTGCCGCAGCCCGAAGGGCCGATGACGGCCAGGCTTTCGCCCCGAGGGAGTGCGCACGCATCGATACTCAGAATTGAACGATCGCCATAGGCGAAGCGGAGATCGGCAACACGGATCGCATCAGAGGCGCTCACCGCGGTTTTACATCTCCATACAATTGCGCAAACCAGGCGCCATAGAGGAGGGATGAAAAGGGTTTGAGTACCTCAGCAAAACCGGCCTGTTGCAGAAGAGAGAGAATCTGTTCCTCTGAGCGAGGTCGCAGGTCGCTTTCGATGTGTCTGGCCATGTCTTCCACGAGTTCTGCTTCGATGCCTGCGAGCCGAGCCTGCTGCTGCCAGAGCCTGTACAGTGCCGCACGATCCTGACCGAGACCGATGTGCATATCGGCGGTGTAGAGGCGCCCCTCCGGTTCCAGGCGGTCGGCGATGTTCTGAAAGAAGCTGAGAGCCTCGCCTTCATCCTGAAGATGTTGCGCGACAAGGATTGAGGTGGCTGCTGCGAAGGACCGCTCTGCCGGCAGTTCTGACGCATACCCTTCAATGAGTCTCACTCGTGATGCCTGGTCTGCCGCCGCCAGACGCCGGTGACAGACTTCCAGCATGGGGGCCGCCGGGTCGACGGCAACGAAGGTGGCGCCGGGCAGGGTGTTGGCGAGCACGATTAGCTCCTCCCCGGTCCCGCAACCAACAACGAGAATCCTGGCCTCCCTGGGCAGGTCCGCGAAGCAGGCCGTCAGACAACGATAAAGGCCTTGCCGACCGGGAATGGCCGCGTCGGCGCGGCGGGCGTAGTTCTCCGCCCATTCGTCGTCGTAGATGTCCTCCGACACTACTCGGACTTCAGATGATCGACGATCGCGTCGATGGCCTTGAAGTTGTAGGTGTCTAAAAATTTATCGTAGGAGGTGGGCTTCGACGACTGTTTGATGAAG
>JBCDDI010000549.1:0-2837 GCA_039180365.1 Pseudomonadota bacterium | reverse complement strand
GCTCTGCCGGAAACGCTCAGCAGAGAAGCCCGTGCATTTCCTCGACGCGCCGGTACATATGAACCGGATCTCGCGGGCAACGCTCGATGCACTACTTGAGGCCGCAGACAGCTACCGGCCCCTCGCGCAGCGTGCTGCACGGCTGCAGGCGCGCTGTTATCACAAAACGTCCATCGGCCCCTGGGACAACCGCGCCCCAGCCCCGGTGCTGAATCCGGACGCTGACGCTGGTATTCCCTTTGCTACGGCAGTCGACATCATCGCCAATGCCTACGGTCAGGTGGACGCGAGCCTCGGCGAGTTTGTGCACATGATGGTGCAGAACGGCTGGGTGGAGGGGACCGTGGGCCCGAACAAACGGCCCGGCGCCTACTGCACCAACTTCCGCAAGTCGCGCACACCGCGGGTTTACATGACCTACACCGGCGGCTCGAGCGATGTGATTACCCTCGCCCACGAACTTGGCCACGCCTACCACAGCTGGGTGATGCGGGATCTGCCGGATTCACAGCTGAGTTACGGCATGTCCCTTGCGGAAACCGCCAGCACCTTCGGCGAAACCCTGGTCCGCGATGCCATGCTGTCGAACGCCGATTCGCTGCAGACGCGCCTCGACGTGATCTGGGAAGACATGACGGCGCTCATCGCCTTTGTGCTGAACATCCCCACCCGCTACGAGTTCGAACGGCGCTTCTACGAGGCCCGGGCGGAGCGTCCGCTCCAGCCGCAGGAGCTGAAACAAATGATGAGCGAGGCCTGGGAACACTGGTACGGCGAGGCGCTGTCGGAACCGGATCCCATGTTCTGGGCGAGCAAGCTGCACTTCTATATCTCGGGGCTGTCCTTCTACAACTTCCCGTATCTCTTCGGCTATCTCTTCAGCCTCAGCGTTTATGCAAGCCGGGAGCGCTACGGCGAGGATTTCTTCCCTCGTTACAAAGCACTCTTACGCGACACCGGACGTATGCCGGCCGAGGCCCTCGCGCGGGAACATCTGGACGCGGATCTCACCTCCCCGGATTTCTGGCGGGGAACGCTTGCAGCGCTGGAACCGCGCGTGGATCTCTTCGAGGAGGTGGTGACCGAAGCGGGCTTTCGCTGAGCGCCTCAGCGAATCACCGCGACGTCCACCTTCAGATCAAGAGCGCCCCAGACCCGATCCGCGGTGAAAACCCGTTCACGCCGTGCCATCGCCAGGGCAATGCAGGCGCGGTCGGCAAAGGACAGACCGTGTTCGCGCGTGAAGGGAATCAGGCTTGCCGCCCGCGCCGCATCTTCGCGCAGGAAGGGGACAAACTCGATGGGCGATTCAGCCAATCGCTCCTGCACCTCTATCACTGAATGCCCATCGCGCACGAAGCGACCCAGGACCTCTGAGAGGTTCACCGCCGACATGCAGCTATCCTCGATGACGGTGCCGACCAGGGCGCTGCCGGTTTCCCGAAAAAGGTAAGCCAGCAGCGCTGACGCGTCGAGCACGATCACTCTGCGTCCGCCTCCCGCCGACGCTCGGCAAGCAGCGCATCTACCACGTCTTTCGGCTTCGCAGCCCCGTAGAGTTCGTCCACCCACGCCTGAAGACTGATCGCAGGCGTCGCCCGCTCCTCTTCTGCGGTCGCCGCCATGAGGATGGCGCGCACTTCCGCTTCCATACTTCGACCGCGCCGGGCAGCCCGCAGGCGCAGACGCTCCCGGACTTCTTCCGGCAGATTGCGGATGGTTAAGGTGGCCACTGAGGAATTCACCGTTGGTAATTCTTTCATCGTATCCCTAAGGTGAGCTGCTAGCAATGATAGCACTGCTAGCACTCAATCGTGCATCGCAGCCAATAGTGCCGGTCATCACTGGCTGTATTTCCACCTGCTGCACCATGCACCCTGGCAAGACACCGTCGAAAGCCGCCGTTGCTACTTCGTCCCGTGCGACATGCGCCCGGATTCCTCTCATCTGTGATTGACCCTTCACAGCTATAATCACCGCATGTTTGCTCTTCTGGCCGCCGGCCTCGTCGCCCTTGTGATCTTCGGCCCCAGCATCTGGGTGCAGCGGGTCATGCGTGCGAACGCAAAAGAGATCCCGGACATGCCGGGGACCGGCGGTGAACTCGCCGAGCATCTGGTGGCGCAGTACCAGCTCGACGGGGTGACCGTAGAGATGACGGAAGCCGGCGATCACTACGATCCGAGCGACCGAACCGTCCGTCTCGGCGAGGCCAACTACAAAGGCAAATCGCTGACGGCCGTTGCCGTGGCGGCCCACGAGGTAGGCCACGCCATCCAGCATCACCGCGGCGAAGCCACGCTCGCTGCACGCACGCGCCTGGCACCGCTTGCCAACCAGGTCTCAAGGATCGGCGTTTTCGCCATTTCAGCGGCCCCGGTACTGGGCATCATTACCCGGCATCCGGCCCCTTTTTCGCTGCTGGTCATGCTGGGCCTCGCAAGCTTCGGCGTGAAAGTGCTCGTGCACCTGCTGACGCTACCGACGGAATGGGATGCCAGCTTCGGCAAGGCGCTACCGATACTCCGGGAGGGCCAGTACGTGGCCCCGGCGGAAGAAAAGGTGGTCGCAAAGATTCTCCGCGCTGCGTCCCTGACCTATGTTGCCGCCGCACTGGCCGATGTCCTGAATCTCGCCCGCTGGGCGGCCATTCTGCTTCGGCGCTAGCGGCTATGGTCCGACTGCCTCACCTTCCGGACGGCTTTACCCCGGCACTGCTCACCGAGGTGCTTAAGGAGGCCGGCGCGTTACAATGACTGGACCGGATGAAAGTGAGAAAATGTTGAAGTCACTTTGATGTGTGTCTGTCTTCTACCCCGGGTTTTGATTAACAGAGG
>JBCDDI010000548.1:0-2838 GCA_039180365.1 Pseudomonadota bacterium | reverse complement strand
GGCTTCACCGGTCATGAGCCGGGCCAGTCCTGGATTCAACTCGGCAAAGGTCAGCAGCAGCGTCAGCAGTTTGTTGCAGCGCGCCTGCGCCGAGTTGAATCCAGGACTGGCCCGGCTCATGACCGGTGAAGCCCTGCAGGGCGAAACGGACCGACTCCGAGGGCGCATCCGCCAGGTCTACGACCGCCTGGAAACGCAGCTGCGGCTCATTCTGCGCGAATGGGCTGTCACCCGCGTACCGGGCCCTGAGCTGGGCACCGCCGCCGCCGCGAACCTGCTGCTGGCTACCGCGGAAGGTCGCATTCATCAATTTGTGCGCAGTGAGTTTCGAGCTCTGCCCACCAATAGCTGGAACGATCAGTGGCTGGCCCTGGAGCGGGCCGTATTCAGATAGCCTGCTGGCTCCCCGAAGGACGCGGGGACTCAGCAGCGCTGAGGCTCATTCGGCCTTAGCGAGCCCGATTTCAGAGTCGCCTTTGGCGATGGCGCTTTCGCTCTCGCAGTCGTGGAGCTGGAAGATGCGGCGTTCTTCGTTGAACTCATCCGCTTTTGTCAGCTTCTGCGCTTCGATCTGTTTAATCCGCATCTGATGGCTGTCGACGTTCTGTTCTGACTCGGCAATCGCGTCATGCAGCTTGCGATCGATGGTCCTGCCCGCTCGCTCGCGAACGGCCGCCTGCTCCTGCAGTTTCGACAGTTCGCTTTCGCTGTATTCCAGGTTCGCAACTGCGTTCTGCAGGCTCTCTTCGCTCTGCTCCTCGAACTGGCGCTCAGCGTCATCAATGTCTTCGAGGCGCTCATAGCGCCGTTGTACGCGCTGCCGGGCATCCTCGCACTGGGCAATACGATGATTGCGGGCTTCCTGCTGGCGGAACTCCTCGTCGGAAAGCTGCGGCGGCACCCGCTCGATGAGGCGACCGGACTCGTCGATGATGTCGTAACCCTTGGGGACGAGGTGCGGCGGAATCGTGTAGCCGATCTCCTGATAACCCTTGTCGTTAATGTACCGATAAAGCATGCCGGCGCTGGCCGGGAGCGCGAGGGTCAGGCAGAGACCTGCCAGTACCAGGGCTACGCTGCGGCGACGCAGCCAGCGCCAGGGGTTTCCTCTGGCAAGTTCGGCAAGTTTAGTGCCTGAATGTCTAGCCGCTCGCATCATCGGTTCAAACCTCAAATTCCCTGCTTACACCGCCTGAATCGCCGTCTTCCCTGGCTTTTGCATCAATCGCAATAGGCGGTCTGATAGGCACGAATTGCCTTCAGAATCTCATCAGGATGGTTGTCCGCACCCCCATTCAAGTCAAGGTACTCGATCACGTCTTGCAGCGTGAGCAGGCTTTCCACCGGGACCCCAAGCTCATCCTGCAGGCGGCTGACCGCGGTACCCGGTTCGTCGGGAAGTACCCGCTCCTGGCGGTCGAGGGCGATAAGCACACCGGTCAACTCGCCACCGGCCGCTTTGATCAGGCCCGCCGCCTCGCGTACGGCCGTACCCGCTGTCAGGACATCATCGACCAGGAGCAGTCGCCCGTCAGCCGGGGCCCCTACAAACTGGCCTCCTTCGCCGTGCGCCTTGGCTTCCTTTCTGTTGAACACCCAGCCGCAGTCTCTACCGGAAGCGGCGAGCGCTGAGGCGGTTGCAACGGCAATCGGAATCCCTTTGTAAGCCGGCCCGAAAACCGCATCAAAGGGGGCCAGCTCGGCCGCCCGCGCCGCGTAGGCCCCGCCAAGGCGCGCAATGGCGTCGCCGGTGCTGATGGCCCCCAGATTGAAGAAGTAGGGGCTCTCCCGGCCTGATTTCAAGGTGAAGGAGCCGAAGCGCAGTACCGACTGTTCGATCAGCAGCTTCAACAAGGCGTCTTTCGCAACGCCTGCAGCTTGGCCATCGCTCATGAGGCCGCCTCCAGCGCGGCCTTCTGCAGGGCGTCTTTCTGTAGCGCGGAAAGGGACGCCGTGCCCGCCCGACCCAGTTCCAACATGGCGTTCAGCTCTTCCGCCGAGAAAGGCTGCTGCTCGGCGGTGCCCTGTATTTCCACAAAGCCTCCAGAGGCCATGGCAACAATGTTCATATCCGTCTCTGCCGTCGAGTCTTCCGCATAGTCAAGATCGAGGACCGGCTGTCCCTGCCAGATACCCACTGATACAGATGCCACATGCTCCATGAACGCTTCCTGAACCCCGATCCGCCGCAGGGCGTCGGCGAGGGCCACGGAGGCGCCTGTGATCGAGGCCGTTCGGGTGCCGCCGTCTGCCTGGATAACGTCGCAATCGATCCGCACGGTACGCTCGCCGAGCTTTTCCATATCAACGGTTGCTCTTAGCGATCGGCCGATTAGCCGCTGGATCTCTACGGTACGACCGCTCTGCTTGCCCCGCGCAGCCTCCCGATCGACGCGGGTATGGGTGGAACCGGGGAGCATGCCGTACTCGGCGGTGACCCAGCCGACCCCTTTGCCACGGAGAAAGCCGGGCACGGACTCTTCCACGCTTGCGGTGCAGATGACCCGCGTGCCTCCGAATTCCACAAGCACGGAACCGGCGGCATGGCTGGTGAAGCCGGTGGTAAAGCGCACGGGGCGCAGCTCATCGGTAGCGCGGCCACTGGGTCTCGATGCCATGAAGAATCCTCGTCGGGAGTTGGGGGGCGGTGTTCTGAAGCGACCATTATAAGGTCACCTCCCCGCCGGTTGTGTCTGCCTTATGCCAGAGCCGCCGGATAAGAGTGCGCCGGGGCGAGGCAGGGTAGGCGGGGCACCGAGAAGCAGGGGTGCCGCCGTGCCTGCCGGGGTACAATGCCCGATCTTTGTGCGACTTCAGCCGAGGCCGTCGTCAACATGG
>JBCDDI010000547.1:0-2854 GCA_039180365.1 Pseudomonadota bacterium | reverse complement strand
GCCGTGAAGGCGCCGAGGTTTGCATAGAGGTCGAACCAGATGTGATCGAAGGGGACGCCGCCTTTGAAGAGACTCCAGACGTAGGCCGGCGCGGTTTCCAGCCCCTCTTTGCCTGACTCGCGAACATAGAAGTCCCGCGCGGAACGCAGGTCGTCCATGTCCTTTCCATCGTTGAAGTTGCAGGCGAAGGTCGCCATCACGCCTGGGCCGTCTGCTGGCTGGCTGTGGTTGTCGGCGTAGGCGATGCCGGCTGCAAGCGCCCAGGTCACCGCCGTTGAAATGAGAAAGTGGTTGAGTGTTTTCACTGAGAAGCTCCCGTTAACTGAATAAGCAACGGGGACGGGCGAACCGCTGGCGTGCGACTTCGCGCCTGAATTCTCGTCCTCCCCTGATCGCAGTGTGTGTCAATTTGTCGTACGCCACAACAGGGCAACAGGACGACACACGGTGGGAAACCCGCCTGGGCCTTCGGGCGGTGCACGCCCTTTGCGACGGATCCGGACGTTTATGGCGGATTGGAGGAACCTGAGGGTGCCGAATGCCCGTCGGACGCGACAGGTGTCACGGAATGGGTGCTAAGCCACTGATTTAACTGGATGTTATCGCTTCGGGCAGGCAGTCTTGGGGTTCGTGACGTGAAGAGGAAGCTTCATGCACTACCTCCTCGCCCTCGTTGGTGCGCTGCTTGGATCGCTGCTTGGCATCAACGGTGGATTTCTCATCGGTGCCGCCGTGGGCTTACTCGGCGGTCTGTTCTGGAAACAGCAGCAGGCGCTGAAGGCGCTTCAGACCCGCGTTGATGAGCTGGTGGCCGGGCAGGGTGCTGAAGCGCCCGCCGCCGGTCCGGAGCCCCCGCAGAGGGCGCCTGCACCGGTCGCTGTTGCCGCGACCGGGAGTGAAGCCGCTGAACTTGTGGATACGCCCGTTAGCGCCGCGCAAAGTCCACCGGGTGCTGAGCTGTCGCCTCCAGCACCTCCTGTCAGGCCGCAGGAACCATCAGCCCTGGCCCAACGCCTCGGCAGCCTCATCGATGGCCTGAAACGCTTTCTCACCACCGGCAATCCAGTGGTCCGTATCGGCGCCGTTGTGTTGTTCATCGGTGTGGCTTACCTCATGCGCTACGCCTACGAAAACTCTCTTGTCCCCCTTGAGTTGCGCCTGGCGGGTGCTGCGCTGCTGGGCATCGGACTCCTTGCTATCGGCTGGCGCCTGCGCGGGAGAACGGACACCTATGGGCTCGTTCTTCAGGGCGTGGGCCTGGCGATCCTCTATCTCACGGTTTTCGCTGCGTCACGGCTTTATGCGCTCCTGCCCATGACGGCCGCCTTCCTGATGCTCGTTGTCCTCGTTACCGGTGCATCGGTGCTCGCCGTCTTGCAGCGCAGCCAGGCGCTGGCGATCTTTTCCATGAGCGGTGGTTTTCTCGCGCCGGTGCTTACCTCCACCGGAGAAGGCAGCCACGTGGCACTCTTTTCCTACTACGCACTTTTGAACGGCGGGATCCTGGTGATGGCCTGGTTCCGGCAGTGGCGCTGGCTGAACTGGACGGGCTTCGTTTTTACGTTCCTGATCGGTGCAAGTTGGGGAATTGAGTACTACCGCCCTGAGCACTACGCCTCCACACAGCCGTTTCTGATCCTGTTCTTCTTCTACTATCTGGCCGTGAGCGTGCTCTTTTCGCGACACCGCGATGTTGAGCTCAAAGGCGTTGTGGATGGCACGCTTGTGTTCGGCACTCCGGTCATCGCCTTTGCTCTGCAGGCAGCGCTGGTTCAGGACATGCCCTTCGGGCTTGCCTTCTCAGCCCTCGGTGCTGCCGTCGTATACACGCTCCTCGTGCTCTGGCTTCGGCGCAGCGGCCACGGATCAGCGCTCCTGGACCGATCCTTCCTCGCTCTGGCCGTGGTCTTCATAACCCTTGCAGTGCCCTTCGCCTTCGACAATCAACGCTTTACGGGGGCAACATGGGCCCTCGAAGGGGCTGGCATCTTCTGGGTCGGCGTCCGTCAGGGCCAGCGCCTGCCGCGAGCATTTGGTCTCCTGTTACAGCTGGGGGCCGGCGTTGTCTTCGCAGCTGAGTTCGGCCGACCCGTTGCAGATTTCTTCTTCCTGAACAGCGCTTATATGGGTTGTGCGTTCCTCGGCCTTGCAGGCGTATTTACAGCCTCTGTTATCGCCCGTCACGGTGAAACTCTGACCCGAGCCGAACGGCTGCTCGGCTATGGGCTTCTTGCCTGGGGCGTTTTCTGGTGGCTTGCCGGTGGCCTCCGGGAGCTGTCTCTGTCGACGCCTGGGGAACAGCGCTTCGTTGCGACGAATCTGGGTGAACATCTGTTCCTCGTTTATGCCGCCGTCTCTGCGTTTCTCCTTACGGCCGTCGCCCGGGCGCGCAGCTGGCGGCAGGGCGCAGGTCCAGGGTTTCTGATCCTGCCTCTGGCGCTACTGGTGCTTGCGGCGGTGGACGTCAGCTGGGCCCGAGGCACGCTTCTCGGAGATTTCGGCTGGCTGGCCTGGCCGCTGGTCTTTGGTTTCGTGCTCTGGCATCTGAGCATTGTTGATCCCGTGCCCGAGGACGACCAGCCGGCGATGACTGCTCCGGGTGCCTTAACGGCGCTCTGGCACGCGGGGCTCTGGTGGTTCGCAACTCTGTTTCTCAGCTGGAATCTGGCGGCTATCGTTGATGAGTTTCTACCGGCGACGATCTGGACCACTGTGCTCTGGGGTGCGGTGCCGCTTGCGGTTATGGCAGGTCTGCTCCGTTTTGACGGCCTGCAGCGCTGGCCATTTACCGCAGCAGCCGGTGCCTACTTCGGCTGGGGCTGGCTCCTGGGTTATGTGTACCTGCTCAGCTGGG
>JBCDDI010000546.1:0-2855 GCA_039180365.1 Pseudomonadota bacterium | reverse complement strand
GCTTGGCTGGCGTTCCGGGCGTCGTTATCTGCCGCTCCAGGACGACATCGCCTCCGTTGCCTACTGGTATCAGGGGAAACCCGCCATGGGACTTCCTGCCCTGCCGGATGCAGACGGTCTGGAGGTGATCTGATGGGCTTGCCGCTTCGGGACTTACCGGGCATCGACCGGTTGTTGAACGATCCGGCCCTGGCTGCCGCGGTGCAGAGCTATGGCCCGGGGCGGATCAAAGAACTGCTTCGGGAACTGCAGAACGAATGGCGCGGTAAGGGCGAGGCCCCGGAGTGGGCAAGCGATGCCGCGGTCTATGCAGAAACGGTCACCCGTCGTCTGGGCAGACAATCCTATACCCCGGTTTTCAATCTGACCGGGACGATCATTCACACGAACCTCGGCCGCGCCCTTGTCAGCGAAGCGGTCTATGAAGCCGTGGCCCCGCTTGTGACCCAGCCGATGAACCTCGAGTATGACCTCGATGCCGGTAAGCGCGGCGATCGCGAGAAGTTCGTCGAAGACCGGTTGACGCTGCTCACCGGCGCAGAGGCGGCGACGGTTGTGAACAACGGCGCCGCCGCGCTGATGCTCATGTTGAACAGTCTGGCGCTGGGCCGGTCAGTTCCCGTCTCTCGCGGAGAACTCATCGAGATCGGCGGCAGCTTCCGCCTGCCGGATATCATGAGCCGGTCCGGCTGTCGTCTCGTGGAGGTTGGCACAACAAACCGCACGCACCTTAAAGACTACGCCGCCGCCATCGATGCGGACACGGCCATGCTCTTGAAGGTACACCCCAGCAACTACCACATCGAAGGCTTCACGAAAGTCACGGAAGCACGGGAGCTGGCCGAACTCGCCCAGACCAATGGTTTGCCTATGGGCGTGGACCTCGGCAGTGGCACCCTCGTGGATCTCACCCGCTATGGCCTGCCCCACGAGCCCATGCCTCAGGAAGTGCTGGCTCAGGGGGCCGACCTCGTCAGCTTCAGTGGCGACAAGCTGCTGGGTGCCACTCAGGCGGGCATCATCGTCGGCAAAGCCGAATTCATTGCCGAACTGAAAGCCAATCCCATGAAGCGCGCACTCAGACCAGACAAGCTGACCCTCGCCTTCCTGGAACAGACCCTGAAGCTCTACGACGAACCGGAAAAGCTGGCGGAAACCCTACCACTGCTGCGCACCATGACGACACCGGAAGCAGAGCTCAATGCGCGTGGCGCGAAGCTCTGCGAAACCCTGACCAAGCAGCTACCGGACTTCGCCATAGAACTCTGCGACAGTGCCTGCCAGATTGGCAGTGGCTCGCTACCGGATCGCCGTATCCCAAGCCGGGCCATCCGCATTGAACACCGCGATGAAGCAGAGATCCGCGAGCTCCTCGACAGACTCCGCGCTTTGCCGGTGCCGGTGATCGGGCGTCTCAATCAAGGGGCCGCTTGGCTCGACCTGCGCGGCGCGGCGCGAATTGAAGCGCTCTGCGAAAACCTCGCGGGTTTAAGCGGGGCGCCATGATCATCACCCTCGCCGGCCACGTTGACCATGGCAAAACCTCCCTTGTCCAGGCCTTAACGGGTGTAAACACGGACCGGCTCACGGAGGAGAAACGGCGCGGTCTCACCATCGATCTCGGCTTCGCCTATCTGGGCCAGGGTGCTGAGCGTCTTGGCTTTGTGGATGTGCCTGGACACCACCGTTTTATTCATAACATGGTGGCGGGTGTATCTGCGGATCAGCACGCCCTGCTGGTGATTGCCGCCGACGACGGTCCCATGCCGCAATCGCTCGAGCACCTGCAGATTCTTGATCTGATTGGTATCCGCGAAGGGACCGTGGCACTCACCAAGTGTGACCGCGTGACCGACGAGCAGCGGGCCGATGCTCGGGCAAGGACAGAAGCCCTCCTCGCCAACTCCTGCTTAGCAAAAGCACAGATCATTGAAACCTCCATCACCAGCGGCGAAGGCCTTGAGGCGCTGCGCAACCGGCTCAGCGAAGCCGCTGTTGGCAAAACCGCGCGAAGCGACAGCGGCGCCTTCCGCATGCCCATCGATCGATCCTTCACGATCAGCGGCGCCGGCGTTGTGGTCACGGGCACCGTACATAACGGCGCCGTTCAGGTGGACGATACGCTGAGGCTGTTTCCCGAAGATCGGGAAGTCCGCGTTAAGAGCATTCGCGCCCAGGATGAGAGCGCCGAGAGCGCCAGCGTCGGCGAACGGGTGGCGCTGAATCTCGCTGGCGTTGAACAGAACGACGTGCGTCGCGGTCAATGGCTGACCGGCACGGTCGACGAAGCCAGCAACGAGTTCTCTGTGTCGCTGAAAGTTCTGGATGACTATCCGCGCTCAATTCGGCACTGGTTGCCGGTGCACGTTTACTTCGCGACCAGCCATACGACCGGTCACGTTGCCCTCCTCTCTGCCGAGCGCGTCGCACCCGGTGAGGAAGCGCTGGTGGAACTGGTTACGAGCGACAAACTGCTGCTGCGCCGCGGCGATCGCCTTGTGCTGAGAGATCAGGGATTGGACCGCACCCTCGGTGGGGGCCGCGTCGTCTCCGTGCAGCCAGCGAGCGGTCGACGGCGAGCGGACGATCGTCTCGCTCGACTGAGCGCAGACCGTGCCGAGGATCCCGCCTCCTCCCTCGCCGCCCATCTTGATGTCGGCGCCGTTGAACTTGACCCCTTTCGGCGCAACTGGGACTTAACCGATGCTTCACTCAGTGAACTGCTCGCAGCATCCGGCTGCAGGGAAGTGGCCGGTCATGCAATCCGCAACAGCACCTGGCAGGCCTGGAAGCAGGCGTTACAGCAGGACATCGAACACCGGCACCAGGAAGATTCTGCCCTGCAGGGACTGACG
>JBCDDI010000545.1:0-2857 GCA_039180365.1 Pseudomonadota bacterium | reverse complement strand
TGCCGATGAGGTTCGCCACGTCCCGGGCACCGCCCGTGCACTGGGACATCAGCGAGTTCAGCTGCCGGAAGATTTTCGTCTCCAGCCAGAGTCGATCAGCCTCCACCTCCGCCATAGCGTCGCTGGTCAGCGCAATAAAGTCCGCATCGCGGCTGATCGCATCGGTGATCCCATACCAGGACTCCGGCAGGGCGCTTTTCAGCGCGGCATAGTCGTAGATGATGCTGATCAGGCCGTTGACACCGCTCATGGCAATGCTCCGGTCACCCTGCTCCACGGCGCCGCGAGAGACATCCTGCACCTCGTCTACCGCGGCGAGCACCATGCGCTGCGCGGATTCCACCTTCGATACGGAACCGTTATCGATGGCGTTCACCGCATTCCGACAGATCCGTTCGATGACGCTGATGGGCGACAGAAAGGTGAACACAAAGAAGATGTAGGGCAGCAGACAGAGCAACGAAAGGGTCACAAGAATCAGCGTGATGAGAAACCCTGCATGAGGCGCCGGGGCACCGTCGCCCTGAGTGAAGGTCACAGAAGCCCACACGCAGAGGATCGTCGTAACAAGGAAAAGCCCGAGGACCACGGTATTCACCGGCTCACGCATGAACAGGCGGGTGATCAGATGGCTGTAGCGATTGGCGGCAAGCTCAACCACGATGGCAACCACGGTAATGGCAATGGCGAGCACCGCTGCGACTACCTCCGCCGCGTTACCCACCGCATCCAGGGCCCCATTGTCGTCAAGACCGGCAAACCAGGCAGCGGGATTCTGAAGAATCATCGCGCCGCCGATACCCGCGGTCATGAGCCAGAGCGCAAGCGCCGTGAAGGCGAGACTTAAAAAGGTGAGCAGCGCGCTTTTCAGCGGCGGCTTCTCCGGGTAGCGGGTGATCTGCGGACGCATGGCAGGCAGCGTGCCGGATTTCCCTCGGCGCCGCCAGAGGCGGCTCGGGCTAATTCGAGTTGTGCGCGCTCGGCTCAGTGAGCCGCTCTGTTAGCCGCTCTGTCAAAAGGTCGAGAAAAGATTCCCGGTCCTCCCAGCCCATCGCACAGTCCATGACAACCCCGGCTTCATCGATCATCGTTCTGCCGCGCTCATCCACCTTCACGGGCAGGCGCTCCATCAGGAGGCCGCGGTGCGAAAACGCCAGATAGACGGCGACGGTGTCGTAGAGGATTGAGGAACTCAGCTGCGGATCCAAGTCCTTCAGCAGCGGCCAGTCCCGCACCGCCTCAAACCAGCCGCTGTGATTGTCGAGGACGGCGGCAAGAAGCGGGTCGCCCTCTGCCGCGAGCGCCGCTCTAAGGCGCGCAAAGCGATTACCATCGAGTATCACGTCCCCACAGCTGTCGAGGGGGGTGATCGTGATCGGCCAGTCGGCGCCAAGGACCCGGGCAGCGGCCGCGGGATCTTTCATCACGTTGTACTCGCGCATGGGTTTAGGCGCACCGAGGTAGCCGCGCCGGAGACTGCCCAGCATGCCGACGAGGCGCACTTTCGCCGTCAGAGCCGGGTCCTTATCGAGCAGCGCGGCGAGATTCGGAACCGGACCGATGGCAATGATGGTCACCGGCTCCTCAGCCGCTTCGAGGATTTCCCGCAGCGCAGCCATTCCATCTTCGTGAACCACCCCCGGATAATCCTCGAGGCAGAAGTCGCCGAGCCAGGCTGCGTGCGTTTGCGGCGTTGCTTCCTGAGCCAGGCCGACGGCCACGGGCACATCGCTGCGACCTGCCGCGAGCAGCACCTTCGCCGCCACTGCCGCCGCGTAGCGTGTGTCACCGCATTCCGTGAGCACCAGCTGCAGATCGAGCTCAGGACAACGCAGGAGAAACGCCAGGGCCCAGACGTCATCGACGTCCATACCGATGTCCGTATCGAGAATCACGGGAATAGCCATGGGGCGGAGCATGGCACAATCGATAAGGCTCGGGGGGCAGACATCCTGGCTCGATCTTTGCACCTCTAACCCCTGCTATGAGAAGTCAGCGCCTGAATCACGGATTTTTGACGATCGCCTGTGCCCTGGGCCTGCTGGCTGCCCCTTTCGGCATCGCCTCAACGTCACAGTGGCAGTCCCTGGCCGAAGTCTCCGCCATCGCTGAAGCCCACGCCCGGGCAAAGCTCGGCCGGGGCGATATCCAGGTGGAGACCGCCGTTAAAGCCCTGGACAGTCGTCTGAAGCTCGCCCGCTGCAATCAGCCGTTGTCCGCCTTCACGCCGCCGAACACGGAGCTTCGGCAGAACGTAATCATCGGCGTGCGCTGCCGCGGTACCAAACCCTGGAAGGTCTACGTGCCTGTGCGGGTAACGGCCCGGCGGTCCGTGCTCGTCGCCGTGCGTCCCTTAGGTCGCGGCGCGGTTTTAGGACCCGCCGACGTTCGCGTGGAAGCTCGCGACATCACGAGCCTGCGCGCGACCTATCTGACCGATCCAGCTCAGGTCTCAGGGAAAGTGCTGAAGCGGTCGATTCCCGAAGGCCGGGTGATGAGTGTCGATCTGCTCAACGAGGCCGATATCGTCAAGCGCGGCGAACGGGTGACACTGCTCGTGGAGCAGTCCGGTTTTGTGGTGCAGATGGCGGGCACCGCGTTGAGCAGCGGGGCGATCAACGAGCGGGTGCGGGTAGAGAATGCGTCCTCCAAACGCACGGTAGAAGGGGTGGTTCGCGCTCCGCAGCTCGTCGAAGTGCTAAGCTATTAGCTGAGGTAACCATGAAACTCGCGTATTCAGCACAACTGATACATTTTCGCAACGACCAAGGACCTAAAGTTCCTGCGACCCCAGCCGATTATTGGGGTGTTGTCCAGAACAGCTCCCGGAGCTTTTGAAATGGTTAACAAAATTGAC
>JBCDDI010000544.1:0-2859 GCA_039180365.1 Pseudomonadota bacterium | reverse complement strand
GTGCGGTGCCGCTTGCCGTTATGGCAGGCCTGCTCCGCTTCGAAGGTCTTCGACGCTGGCCGTTTACCGCGGCCGCGGGTGCCTACTTCGGCTGGGGCTGGCTCTGGGGCTATGTGTATCTGCTCAGCTGGGTGCTGACGACAAGCCTCGTACCCGGCGACCCGGCGCCGCTGCCTTATCTGGTCTTGCTTAATCCGCTTGAACTGGTGCAGGCGGCCGTGCTGCTGCTCGGCGCCTGGCAGGTAAAGCGTCATCCGGAGCTTGGCCAGACCATGCAGGGTGGCGCCGCAACCCTTGGTCTTATTGCCTTCGTCTGGTTGAACAGCGTCGCGGCTCGGGCTGTGCATTTCTACGGCGGCATTGATTATCCCGTGGAGCAGCTGCTCACGAGCGACGCATTTCTGACGACGGCAACGATCCTCTGGACGAGTCTGGCCCTGGTCCTCATGGGCTACGCGACCCGGCGCGCCGTCCGCGGCTACTGGCTGGCCGGCGCATCGCTGCTCGGCGCTGTGCTCGTGAAGCTCTTCTTCGTGGACATGCCGAATCTCGATCTCGTGGGCCGGATCATCTCCTTTACCAGCGTTGGTGTGCTGATGCTGATCATCGGCTACTTTGCGCCCATCCCACCGCGCCAGACCGAAGAGACCGGCCCCAAAGAAAAACTGGAACCCGCCCGATGACACGCTTGCTCACACTAATGGCCCTGTTAATAAGTCTGACCGCGCAGGCGGCGAGCACCGACTTTGCGCGCGGGCTCATCCTGGATACGGCCGACGGGCGCCACGCTCACCGGGTACTGCTGCCCGATGAACTCTATGTCTGGGTGACGCGTGCAGACCTCGGTGATGTTCGGGTGCTGAATCGCGATCAGGAAGAGATGCCGTACACCCTGCGCCGGCCGCAGGGGAGTTCTGAGTATTCATCCTGGGCGCCGGTGCCGCTCTTTCCCTTGCCAGCCCCGGATCTGCCGGACGCAGGATCGAGTCGCCTGGAGATTCAGGTGGACGATCTCGGTACGGTCCTGTCCGTGGCAGGGGCGTCGCCTGACAGTCCACATCGCGCCTATCTCCTTGATCTTTCCAGCCTGGCGACCGCCCCGATGGAGCTCAAGCTCCAGTGGCAGCCGCAGGGCAGAGAGTTTGTCAGTCGGGTGCGGCTTGAGACCAGCAATGATCTCGACAACTGGCGTCCACTTCTGGAGCCGACCACCGTCGCCGAGCTCAGGAACGACGCTCAGGCCGTGCGCCTCGATCGCCTGGTCATTCCCGCACGTAAGGCGCAGTACCTGCGCATCGTTCAGACCGAAGGCAACGAACCCCTGGAGCTCCAGGAGGTCAGCGCCCGGCATCGCACCCTGGCGCTGCCGCAGCGTCGTTTCCAGATCCTTACGCCCGAAGCCGGTGAACCGGAGTGGTTCAGTTTTGATGTTGGCGGTTTTTATCCCATCGACCGGGTCCGCGTTGTCCAGGACGGCGGGGCAGGCAACTATCTGATCACCGTGCGTCTGCAATCGAGAAACGATGAGGACGCGCCCTGGCGGGAACGGGGACTTCGGACTTTTTACCGGACAACGATTGCCGGACGGGTTGCACAAGCGGAGCCGCTGAAGGTGGCCGACAGTGATCGCTTCTGGCGCTTCTCCCTCGAGGGTGCGTCGCTGACGGAGCCGCGCCTTGAGGCAGGTTGGTTGCCGGATGAACTGGTATTTCTCGCTCAGGGTGCGGCGCCCTATGTGCTTGCCTATGGCCAGGCCGACCTTGAAGGACGCCCCTGGCCGCTGACGGAACTGCTGCGACAGCTTAACTGGGAAGCCACGCCGACGCTGGATGACCTGCCGGAAGCGCGCCTTGGCACGCCGGAGATGCTTGGGGGCCCAGAGCGCCTCCTGTCGGCGCCGGATCCCATCGATTGGCAGACCATCGTGCTCTGGGCCGTGCTGCTGCTCGGGGTGCTCGTAGTTGGTGTCTTTGCCATCCGGCTGCTTAGGGAATAACCGGTTTCAGGCGTCGCCTCCTCAGGCAGATGGGTTGCTCAGAGTTGTTTCCACATGAAGGTGCTGTTCGGGTCTCCCTGGTATTCCCCGAAAGGCCCACATTCGTCGAAGTCGAAGCGCGTATAGAGCGCCAGGGCCGGTGCAAACGCTTCCATGGAGCCGGTTTCCAGATAGAGCGCGCTGTAGCCGCGGCTACGGGCTGCCTTGATGATGTGTTCCAGCATGCAGGCGCCAACACCGCGGCCCCGGAACGCTTCCGCCGTGCGCATGGATTTGATCTCCCCGGTGCCGTCACCGAGGTCTTTGAGGGCGCCGCAGCCTAAGAGCGTGTCCTCATCCCAGATGGACCAGAAGGTGATGTCCCGCCCCTGAAGCCCCTGGATGTCGAGGGCGTGTACGGACTCCGGTGGGGTGACGGCGTGCATGTCCTCCAGGTGGTCCGCCAGCAGCGTTCTGATTTCCGGGCCGGTGATCGGGTCTTCGATGATGCGGAAGGGGTGGCTCATAACGGCTGGCCGCTCGCTTGCTCAAGAGTCGTGGAGTATGGTCCCTTGCTCCCGGTTTTGCAGGATTCTGAGCGCGATGGTTCCGATCACCACGCTGCTGCTCGATGCCGACGGTGTGGTTCAGCAACCGCCGGCTGACTGGCGGCAGGGCCTTGCGGCCCTCTGCGGTCAGCCAGGCGCCGAAGAAGCCTTTCTCGCTGACGTGTTCAGAGCCGAGGGACCGGCGCTCCGCTCGCCGGTGGACTTTGCGCCTCGCCTGGCAGAAGTCCTTGAACGCTGGCGGAGCTCGGCGAGCGTTGAAGAGGCGCTGCTCCATTGGCATCGCATCGAACCCGATGAAGCCGTGCTTTCGCTTGT
>JBCDDI010000543.1:0-2864 GCA_039180365.1 Pseudomonadota bacterium | reverse complement strand
GGCAAGGACCACGCCCGGCCAGCCAAGCAGTGCGATGAGTAATGCAAACTGTGGTGTGAGACTTTTCATAGGCAACCTTAAGGGACGGGCAAGCCGTCTTGTAGCGCGAGTATGCGACGAGGGTTCGGCGCTGGCTATGCGGATTTATTGGGCGAAAAAGGTGGTCACAAGCGCTGAGCGCCGGGCGCGCTCAGGGTGTATTGACTCCGGCGGGTCACTCCTGCAGAAGTTTTATTCGCACGCGGCGGAAGTCCACCGGATGAGACTCGCTCTGCAGGGCCAGATAGCCTTCTGTGAGTAGCGTTGGCTCCCCGGTGAGCTGATGATCGCCGCGGTCGCTCAGCCGTGGCGCCTCATACTCGAGCACCACTTCGCCGTTGATGCGGTGCGTAATAGTGCCGCTGCCGCGAACGATGATTTCCGCAAGAACCCACTGATCACCAGGAAAGGTCTCGGAACTGGAGGTCAGGCAGTGGGGAGTGTAGAGGCTGCCGGCGTGCATGACGTCCGTCCCGGGTGTGCACAAGTTGGCCGTTGGTCGTGGTTTTCCGTCGTCCAGGCCGCCGAGGAACTGCGCTTCGATTGAAACGGGAAACTCCTGCTTCAGGGACATGGCATCCGGTGCCTGGGCGTGCACCATCACCCCGGAGTTGCGCGCCGCCCAGGCCGGTCCGCCGCGGACCTGCTCACCGTGGAATCGGTATTCGATCTGCAGCCGATAGTGCGAGTAGGGTGTTTTCCAGAACAGATGCCCGAAGCGGCCGTCGAAGTACTCATAGCCGTCGTAGCGCACCTGGAGCAGACCATCTTCTACCCGGAAGGTATCGGCGAAGTTCTCACCAAGCGGGTGCCCGGTGATTTTCGCTATCCACCCTTCAAGATTTTCACCGTTGAAGAGCTCGATCCAGCCGGCCTCGGATTCCGTTAACGATCCAGCCTGCGCCGCCCCGGCGGTAGCCTCCTCTGCTGCGCCATAGCCGAGCGGCGGAAGGAGCAGCACCAGGGCCAGCATCGGCAGCACGAGTGCGCTCAGGGGGCGACGGGGCCTTGGGATAACAGACGTAAGCGATTTCATCGGCCGATCATAGCGCTTCGATGTGCTGACGTGCGTCGCCTTGCAGTATATTGCTCCGCCATGACGGACCCCCAGCAGATCCTCGAACGCGTCTTCGGCTATGAGGCCTTCCGCCCGCCTCAGGACGAAATCATTGCCACGCTCGTTGGTGGCGAAGATGCACTGGTGCTGATGCCCACCGGGGGCGGTAAATCGCTCTGCTACCAGATTCCGAGTCTCGCCCGATCAGGCTGCGGCATTGTCGTTTCGCCACTCATTGCTCTCATGGCCGATCAGGTGAGCGCGCTGGAGGGGCTGGGGATCGCCGCGGCCTATTTGAACTCAACGCTGTCTCCCGCCGAAGTTGCCGGCATCGAGGAGCGCTTCCTGAGTGGCGAACTGGATCTTCTCTATGTAGCACCGGAGCGCCTGGTTCAGGAGCGCACCCTGGATCTGCTCGATCGCGGCCCCCTGGCGCTCTTTGCCATCGACGAAGCGCACTGTGTGTCCCAGTGGGGCCATGACTTCCGCGCCGACTACCTGCGCCTCGATGTGCTCGCGGAACGCTACCCCACGGTGCCGCGGATTGCGCTGACGGCAACGGCGGACGAAAGAACCCGGGCCGACATCCGCGAGCGGCTGGCCCTCGGTGCAGCCCGGGAATTTGTGGTTGGCTTTGATCGGCCGAACATTCGCTACCGCATTTCCCTGAAAGACAATCCGCGCACGCAGCTTCGCGCTTTCCTCGACGACCATCGGGATGAGGCCGGCATCGTCTACTGCCTGTCCCGGAAGAAGACGGAAGAGACCGCGGCCTGGCTTGAAAGCCAGGGCTTCAAGGCGCTGCCTTATCACGCCGGTCTTGATGCGTCGGTGCGTGCGGACCACCAGGCGCGCTTTCTCCGGGAGGAGGCCATCGTCATGGTGGCGACCGTCGCCTTCGGTATGGGCATCGACAAACCCGACGTTCGTTTTGTGGCCCATCTCGACATGCCGAAGACCGTTGAAGCCTACTATCAGGAAACCGGCCGTGCCGGTCGGGACGGAGAGCCCGCCGAGGCCTGGATGGTCTATGGGCTGCAGGACGTCATCAAACTCCGGCAGATGATGGCGGACTCGGAAGGCAGCGAAGCACACAAGCGCGCCGAGCAGCATCGTCTTAATGCCATGCTGGGGCTCTGCGAAATCACGAGCTGTCGTCGTCAGGCACTGCTTCGCTACTTCGGCGAACAGCTGCCCAGGCCCTGCGGCAACTGCGACAACTGCCTCGAACCACCGGACAGCTGGGAGGGCACGGAAGCGGCGCAGATGGCGCTTTCGGCCGTCTACCGCACGGGCCAGCGCTTTGGCGTGAACCATCTTATCGACGTGCTTCGCGGCGCCGACAACGAGCGCATCCGGCAGTTTAATCATCACACTCTGCCTACCTGGGGCGTTGGCAAAGCTCTGGAAACCGATCAGTGGCGCAGCGTCTTCCGCCAGTTGGTCGGTCGCGGCTATCTTGATGTCGCCATCGATCGCTTTGGTGCCCTGATCCTGAACGAGTCCTGCCGGCCCGTGTTACGCGGCGAGGAATCGGTCACCCTGCGCCGGGATCGCAAAGCACGGCGCCGGACGCGTGAAACCCGTACGCCGCTGCCGGCGGAGATCGACGTTGGGCTCTGGGAAGCGCTCCGGGATTGTCGGCGCGGCTTTGCGGAGGAGCAGGGTGTCCCGCCTTACGTTGTCTTTCACGACCGCACGCTCCAGGAGATGTGCGCGCGCCTGCCGCGAGACCTTGCGGACCTTGGCGGTATCAGTGGGATCGGCG
>JBCDDI010000542.1:0-2874 GCA_039180365.1 Pseudomonadota bacterium | reverse complement strand
CAGAGGTGAAGACGACGATGGTGTTGTCGCGAACCCCGATGTTCTCGAGATGATTAAGCACGCGACCGATGCCGTCGTCGATCATACCGATCATGCCAAAGCTCGCCGCCATGGCTTCGCTTAGAAGTTCGTCGTTCCCGAAACCGCAGGGGGCGACCCAGTTGCGCTGATCTTTCGGATGGGTGCCTGCGAAGATCTTCAGGTGCGCGGGGGCATCGTCCAGACTGTCGTGGCGACTTTCCGGTAGCACCATCTCTTTGGGGTTGTAGGCGTCGAACCATTTCCCCGGCGGTGTGAACGGGTGGTGCGGATCGGGATAGGAACACCAGGCGAACCAGGGTTTGCCTTCGGCGGTGGCCTCATCGATGAAGTTGATGGTGCGTTCCGTCACGAAGGTGGTGGAGTGCAGCTCTTCGCCGTAAGGCGGCCGGTAGATCTGTCGCCAGTGTTTTGAGTGATCGGAGCCGGGGGCGTCGAGGTCCTGATCCACGAGCAGGTCTTCGAGCTTGCCACCGCGCTCAATGGCCCAGAGCAGATGGTGCCCGGCGATACGGGCGCCGTGATCGATGGAGAGTTCGATGTGGTCGAAGCCGTAGTAATCGTCTGGATCCTGCGGATAGCCCTCCACGTAGCGCTCAAAGTCTTCGATCTGATCCCAGCCCTCCGGATAGCCGTCGCTCCCGGAGGGTTCTCCGCGGTAGGGCACCATCGAGTTCTTGCTCATGCCGTGTTGCAGATGGCTTTTACCCAGAAGCCCCGTTCGATAGCCGGCTTTCCGAAAGCGGCGGACGAAAGTGTTTGAGTTCCAGTCGAGGGACCGGTCGTTGAAGATCACGCCGTGGGCGCTCGGCATGCGGCCGGTCATGATCGTTGAGCGATTCGGCATACATACGGGATTCGATACCCAGGCGTTGTCGAAAACCATGCCGCGAGCGGCGAGGGCGTCCAACTGGGGCGTCTTCAAGATGGTGTTGCCCATGAAGCCATTATTGTCGGCGCGCTGCTGATCCGTAATCACAAACAGCACGTTCATCGGCGCATCGCTCACTGGTCTGCCTCCGCGGGATAGATCTCGTAGGTGATGGCGCTGCTTTCGACGGAGCAGTCCCTGCCTGGCATCGACTCCTCGCCTCGGGCTGCAGCAATTTCCTGCTTTGCCATGGCCAGATCGCTCTGAAAAGCGGCATTCCCCTGCAGGACGGCGACGGCTGCCGCGCCCATGATGCGCCCGGCGGCGACATCGCTTGGCCAGTGCACGTTGCACACCATGCGGCTTTCGCCGTAGGCCATCCCGCGTTGCAGAAGCGCATCGGCCCGCTCCGGGGCGATGCTTGTGAGAATGAGCGCCCAGGCCCAGCCGATGGCGGTGTGTCCGGAAGGATAGGAGCCGTCGTTTTTCAGGAGTTCCTGCTCACGCTCCGGCGCGCAGTTCGGAGCGCCGTTGACCACAAAGGGTCGTGTGCGCTGATAGGCGTTTTTAGCCCCGTAAGTAGAAAGCCCTGCGTCGGTCAGGGACCGGCGCAAGAGCTGATAGAGATAGGGCGTGTCTTCTTTGCTGATGTCGATGCCGAGGGCGCAGGCGAAGGTGCCGGCAGCCTCCGGGAAGTGGAGATCGTTATCGAGAGCTGCCAGCTCGAACCGCGCTGTCTGCTGGAGCGTCAGCAGGTGAGCGTTTAATTCCTCGTCCACCTTAGCCGCGGCGCTGCCATCTCGGGGTGGCGGCGGGAGCAGGGCCAGGCTGTCCGGAAAGTCTTCCTGGCTTAGGTAACCCTGCAGGATGCCGGGTCGTAGCTCTGGTACCGGTTCAGGGCCTGCCGCCAATGTGGGCAGCGCGATCACCAGCGCGCCTAATAGTAGCCCGGCTGCTTGAGTGGTGAGCGAGCGACAGCTTGCCAAGGTGTAGCGCATGATCCGATTTCCCCCTGATGGATTTGATGCACCGCGCCAGGTCGCGCGGTGCTTTCGCCCTGGAGATAGTCGCATGTCGAAGTTCCCACCACTACCGGTCGCGCTGATCGGCTTCCATCCTGCTCCTATGGGCGCATCGGGAAATACTCGCTTAAGAGTTCAGCGATCTACTCAAGAGTCAGATGGCCGTGCTCGACATCTGTATTCAGTATCGAGTTCCCGTCCTCATCTGCTTCCATCCGCCAGCTCTGCGCTCCGATACGTTCCAGAAACCGTCGATCATGACTGACCAGCAAGAGCGCGCAGGGGCAATCGGCAAGGGCTTCCTCCAAGGCCTCGATGGACGGCAGATCCAGATGATTTGTTGGTTCATCCATGACGATGATGTGCGGAAGTCGGGACATGCCCAGCCCGAGCAGCAGCTTTCGCACCTCCCCCGGACTCGGTTGCTGGCTGTCGAGGAGCCGATCGGGTCGGGAGTTCAAGCGGCTGACGATATTCATGATGAGGCCCAGCTTCGCCTTTGGCAGGGTTCGGACTTCAGCCATCACCGCCCGGGCAGCGGCGGCGGTCAGCTCTTGAGGCAGGAACACCACGTTCTCCTGCGGTACGTTCAGCAAAGGCAGCGCGTAGTTCAACCAGGTGGACTTGCCGATGCCATTTCTGCCAGTGATGGCGATGCGCTCGTCCGGTTTGATGGCAAGCGCCGGCCAGCGCAGGGTGCGAGTGCCTGCGAAGGTGGTTTCTCCTGCCTCCAGTTTCAGGACCGCATCGCGCGATGACTTTGATCCCTCCAGCCAGATTCCCGTTTCGTAGTCCTTCCCGATGCGGGACGCCTCGAGGCGAGCCTGCACCTGCGTGGCCCGGCCTCCCAGCTGCCGCAACTGGCTGCCCGCGCCGCTGTCCGCCACCCGTGCTCTATCGATTTTCTCTCTTGCGTCGCTGTCCTTCCTGGCCAGGCCCCGT
>JBCDDI010000541.1:0-2876 GCA_039180365.1 Pseudomonadota bacterium | reverse complement strand
TCCACGCAGAAATTCTTGCGTCTCAGGCAGCGTACCTTAAGCGGATCAAGGCCTATCACGAGATCACCGAGCGGGCGTTTCTGAATGCGCGGGCTGCCGGTTCCGAGGCGGAAGTCCCATGAGTCTCGAGACCATGGAGCTGAAAGCCACTGCACTCGCCATTGACGATGGCGTTGGCCTGATCACCCTAAATCGACCGCAGCGCATGAACGCCTGGACCGGGCGCATGCATACGGAATACCGCTGGTGTCTGGCTGAACTCGATCGTGACCCGAGCGTTGGTGCCATTGTTGTCACCGGGGCCGGTCGTGGTTTCTGCGTTGGCGGTGACTCTGAAGCGCTTGCCGGCCATTCAAAAAAAGGCGGCTACGATCCGGGCACGCCGAAACAGATGGCCATGCCGGGTTTCGGCACGGATGAACGCTTTGATGCGAGTTTTGCCTATCAGTTTGGTCTCTCCAAACCGCTGATTGCGGCAATGAACGGTCCCGCTGCGGGCGTTGGTCTCGCTCTCGCCTGTTTTGCAGACCTGCGCTTTGCCGCCGCTGGCGCGCGCTTTACCACCGCCCATGGAAAGCTGAATCTTCCCGCCGAGTACGGCCTTTCCTGGATTCTCCCGCGGATGCTCGGCCTCACCCGCGCCAACGAACTGCTCCTCTCCTCTCGAGCCTTTACCGCTGAGGAGGCCCTCGAGCTTGGAATGGTCAACGCCGTTTATCCGGCCGAGGCCGTGCTCGAGGAAAGCACGGCCTATGCCAGGCGGCTTATTGCCACCGTTTCCCCCAACTCGCTTAAACAGACGCGTTGGCAGGTCTACCGGGACCTGCACCGCGACGTTGCCGAGGCAGTAACGGACTCCGAGTCACTTCTGAATGAGATGATGCGCGAGCCGGACTACACGGAGGGCGTGAACGCCTTTCTGGAAAAACGTCCTCCGCGCTGGGGCTCCGACTGACCCGACCTCTGGCCTGAGATCGAGGCGAGGATTCGGCCATCGCCGACTCAGCCGTAGAGCTGCTCCGGGAGCCAGGTGGCCAGGGCTGGCCAGATAACAAGCGTTACCAGCAGCAGCAGCTGCAGCGCAACAAAAGGAATCACCCCCCGATAGATGGCCGTAGTTGGCACTTCCGGCGGCGTTACACCGCGCAGATAGAAGAGCGCGAAGCCGAAAGGCGGGGTGAGGAAGGACGTCTGCAGGTTCACCGCAATAAGTACGCCGAGCCAGACGGGATCGACGCCCATGGCCAGCAGGATGGGCGCGACGATGGGCACCACCACAAAGGTGATCTCGATAAAGTCGAGCATGAAGCCGAGCAGGAAGATCACCAGCATCACCACAAGCAATGCACCGGCCGTACCGCCGGGAAGTGCATCGAACCAGCCTGCGACAAGTTCGTCACCGCCGTAGCCTCGGAATACCAGGGAGAAGAGCGAGGCGCCGATGAGAATGAAAAAGACCATCGCTGTCGTAGAAAGTGTCTGTTGGCAAACCTCTCTCAGGCGCGCAAAGCTCATAACGTCCGCCTCGCGCCTGCGTCGCCAGAGCGCGAGGACCAGTGCGCCCATGGCGCCGACACCGGCGGCTTCCGTTGGGGTGGCGATACCGCCAAGGATACTGCCGAGGACCAGCAGGATGAGCAGCAGCGGCGGGATGAGATTGGCGATCAGAGATTGCCGGGACGAGCTTGCAGGGCTCGCCCCCTGGGCCTCTGCCATTGTGTCCGCCGCTTTGTCAGATCGCCTGGGGGCAGGCGTGTTGCCGTCGGACACTGCCTTGTGAGACTCCGTTGACGTACGGCGCGAGCTGACAAAAACATAAACGAGATAGAAAGCAACCAGCAGGAGACCCGGGAGCAGGGCTCCGGCAAAAAGATCACCGACGGAGACGGTGTCCGGCGCGAATACCCCTGCGTCGAGCTGCGCCTGCTGGTAGGCGTTTGCAAGCACGTCGCCGAGCAGGACGAGGGCGATGGACGGCGGAATGATCTGCCCGAGGGTGCCCGTAGCGGCAACGGTGCCGGTTGCGAGCGCGGGCGCGTAGCCGTCCCGCAGCATAGCCGGCAAAGCCATGAGTCCGAGCGTCACAACTGTCGCGCCGACGATGCCCGTGCTTGCCGCCATCAGCATACCGACGATCACGACGGCGAGAGCCAGGCCGCCGGGTCGGTGCTGCATCATGGCTGAGAGGCTCCCGAGGAGATTTTCGGCGATGCGCGTCTTTTCGAGCACAACACCCATGAAGACAAACAGTGGCACGGCGATCATCGTCTGATTGGTCATGATCCCGAAGAGCCGGTTAGGCAGAAAGCCGAGGTCGGCGGGGTTGAAGGCGCCGGTCAGTACACCGCCGAAAGCAAAGAGCAGAGAAATGCCGGCGAGGGTCAGCGCCACCGGATAGCCAGACAGCAGCGCCGCGAAGGTGACAACAAAGAGTGCGAGGGCAATCACGAGTCGGCGTCACCCTGGCGCAGGATCTTTGCGGCTTTGAGAATTTCAGCGAGGCCCTGGACCGCCAGCAGCAGCGCCATAAGCGGGATCAGGCTTTTCAGCAGAAAGATGCCCGGAATACCCCCAACCTCCGGCGAACCCTCGAGAATGGCCCAGGAGGCCTGCACGTAGGGCAGCGACAGCCAGAAGATAGTGCCTGCGACCGGCAGCAGGAACAGGCAATGGCCCATGAGGTCGATGGCTGCCTGGGCCCGCGGGCCGAGTCGGCTGTACATCACGTCTACCCTGACATGGCCACCATCCTTCAGAGTACTGGCGATGCCGAGCATGAACGCCGTGGCATGCAGGTACAGCACTGACTCCTGGAGGGCGATGGCGCCGGCGTTGAAACCGTAGCGCAGAAGCACCACAGCAGCGGTGATTACCCC
>JBCDDI010000540.1:0-2879 GCA_039180365.1 Pseudomonadota bacterium | reverse complement strand
CTTGAACGATCACGGAGCGGTTGATGTCCGTTGCCCGCGTGCGGGCGTCCTGATCTGGCGGTCCGCTCACGTCTCTGACCCCTCTAACCCCTCTGACCCCTCTGACTCCTCAGAAGAACCAGGCGCCTGTGCTTCGAGGCCGATGCGGCAGAAGGCTTGCAGATGGCAGCGCTGGCAAAGGCCAACATCCGCCGGATCGACAATGGCCAGGCCTTCGGCGATCTCGTTCGTGAGCTCGTCCACCTGTTCCTGCCAGCGGTTGCGCTGCGCCGACCAGCTGCCTGCCACCGGTTCATCGAGGCTGGCGCCGTCGATGTTGAGGGCGGCGATTCCTCGAAGTTTTGGTCGGTCCTCGCGGACCTCCGCGTAAAGCACACCCTGAATCTCTGGATTCGTCAGGGCATAGAGGGGCAGCTGCGGGTCCAGCAGCCGTTCCCGGGTGAGCCGGTGCGCCACGCGGCCGGTTTTGTAGTCGATAACGATCAGCGCGTCGCCGATCCGGTCCAGTCGATCAATCTTCAGGCGCAGGCCCAGCGTGCCGAATTCGCCCTCGACGGCGAGCTCGAAGCCAGTCATCTCGACGCCGTCGCGGCTTTCTTCAAGGTGATTCCAGGCCTCAAGAATTGTGATCAGGCGCCGCCGTTCACGATCCCGGAAAGCGGCAGGGAAGCGGGCGTAGTGCCGACTGAGGGCCTGATCTGCCGCATTGCCAAACTGTCGCTCGCCGAGTGCTGCGGGATCCTGACCTTCGCTCCTGGCCTGCTCGTAAAGCCGTTGCAGGGCTTCGTGAATGAGTACGCCGCGATCCAGGGCGTCGGGCAGGCCATGGGGTTTACGTGCTTCGGCGAGGGCAAGCCGGTGCACGGCGTAGCCCTTGAAAGGGCAGCCCGCCTGATCCCGCAGGCGTCCGGTGCCGCCGCGGTGCATGCCTTCCGGCAGCCGTTCACCATGGGTGTCGCGAAGCCGTTCAAGCGATGGCTGTCCGGCGAGAAATGCTGGATGGGGGCGTTCCGGATGCAGATCAATAGGCACCTCCTCCGGTAGCTGCCGGATCAGCGGACTGGGCCGGAGTTCCGCCTCTTCAGCATGGCGCGCATAGCTGACCCTGAAAAACCGGGCGCTGTCCCGCCAGCCCGCGAGTCGCTCCCGGGCGAAGTCAGTTTCCTGCTCCGGCGTTGAACGCGGGATGTTGTGCCGGCGGCGGAGGGCGCTCGGCAGGAACGGATTGGCGCTTGGCAGCCCGGGCCAGCGTCCGTCGTCGAGACTGGTCACCCAGAGATGGCTGAAGGTGAGTCCGGTGGTTTCGAGATAACCGAGGATCTGAATCGGCGCCGCGGGTCGCTCCGGTGCGAAGGTTACGGTCGCCAGGTAGCGATCGATGCCGTCCAACACCGAGCGCGCACTTTCGTTCCGTTCGCCGAGCCAGGGCGTAAGCGCATCCAGGCTGCGCTCGAGCTCCTGCCAGGCCTGATACTGCACGGTCCCGGCGCCACCGCCTTTCCAGCCGGCGAGCGCCAGGGTCTCACGGAAGCGAGCCAGCCACCGCTCGCCGCCGGTCGGGCCTGAACCCTCCGGCAGTCCGGCAAGCAGCGTGTCCGCCGCCGGTAGCGTCACCAGTCTGGCCAGGGTTCGCAGATTCAGCTCTGGCGGGAGATCCCGACCGAGGGACTGCGTCATCGGCAGACGCAGGGCGGGCAGGTAGGGGCTATCGAGAACGCTCCGCAACCGCTCCGCGGGCAGACGCAGCCACACCAGCGCCAGCAGGTCCCGCGCGACGCGCCAGATCGGCTGCGCGGCAAGCGGTGTGCCGGACCCGATGTCGATGAGGCCCCGGGTTCCCTGGTCCAGGCCTGGATCGAGTTCTGCGGTGAAGTGACGCAGCACGGCTTGCTGACGCTCTGCCAGATCGGGGACAACAACGCCGATGCTCGCTTCGGGGTTCTGCTCAAGCGTTAATCGCGCCCATTGGGCGACCGCTGCGAGCTCTTCGCTGCGGGTGGAAAAGCTGACGCGCTGGGCCTCGTCGTTAGAAACCGTAGCTGGCGGCAAGGCCCGCACCTCGGCCTGTCCTTCGAGCCAGTTGCTGTAGGCTCGCGGCAGCCGCTCAAAGGCGTAGCAGCTGATCGCCGCCTCCGGCGCATCCGGGGCGATGGCCGCCAGCTGCGCTTTTGTCACGGCACCGCTCATAGCCAGGCGCCGTTCCAGACGCTCGGCCCAGCTCTGAAAAACCCTGCCGTTTTCGCTGGCGCCAAACTCGCCGGAGGTCAGAGGAATGGCCCACTGGTGCGCCAGGTTCCAGGCGTCCCGAGCCAGAACGATCAGGCCTTCGGCCCCCGCTGGTGCTGTCTCCCGGAAGAGTTGATATTCCCCTTCCGGGCTCAGAACCCCGGGCAGGCTGGGCTTCGCCTCTCTGGCGCGCGCATAGAGGCTCGCCAGGTAGCCGTCGAGGGTGCGCACCTGAGGGGTTGGCCAGGCCCGGCGGCCCTGCTGCTGCTGGGCTGCGTTATAGGCGAGGATCAGATTCCGCCGGGCTCGCTCCGTGCTCGTGAGCACGAGGGATTCCGCACAGGCGGCCTCGAGAGCGGGGTAGAGATGCAGGAAGGTGTGGGGCACCCGAGGATTTTAACGGTGCCCGACAGCAGGTGCCTCCACCCTGGCGAAGATTTCGCTTAAACTTGCGCCCTCACGGATTTTGAGTGTTGTTTTATGTGGTACCTCATTGAAGATTTCATGGAGCAGAGCCTGGCTATGAAGGCCATCATTGCCTGGGGCTGGCTCTCGATCATGATCATGGTTGCCTCGATCGCCACCACCGTCGGTTCCGTCTTCGGCGGCTGACCCCTAAGGCAATGTCCTAAGGCATTCTTCTAAGGCATTCT
>JBCDDI010000539.1:0-2881 GCA_039180365.1 Pseudomonadota bacterium | reverse complement strand
GGCGGGGAAGGGCAGCAGCAGAGCGCCCTCGAGTCTTTTGCCTCTAACCTGAACGATCAGGCACGCGCCGGCCGCATTGATCCACTGGTCGGCCGCGATCAGGAACTCGAACGGGTTATTCAGGTGCTCTGTCGACGCCGGAAGAATAATCCGCTTCTCGTCGGTGAATCGGGCGTCGGTAAAACCGCCATCGCGGAAGGACTCGCCAAGCGCATCGTCGACGGTGAAGTGCCCGAGGTGGTGGGTGACAGCACTATTTATGCCCTGGATATGGGCGCGCTGCTGGCCGGCACGAAGTACCGCGGCGACTTCGAGAAGCGTTTCAAGATGGTGCTCGGCGAGCTGAAGAAAGACGAAGGCGCCATTCTCTTCATCGATGAGGTACACACGATCATTGGCGCGGGGGCTGCTTCCGGAGGCGTCATGGACGCCTCGAATCTGCTGAAGCCACTCCTCACCTCCGGTGAGATCCGCTGCATGGGCTCGACAACCTACAACGAGTACCGTGGCATCTTCGATAAGGACCGGGCCCTTTCCCGGCGCTTCCAGAAGATCGACGTCACGGAGCCCGACGTCAACGACACCTATCAGATCCTTAAAGGTCTGAAGTCGCGCTTCGAAGATCACTACTCGCTGCGCTACACCGACAAAGCGCTCAGAGCCGCGGCAGAACTGGCCGACCGCTACATCACCGATCGCTTCCAGCCGGATAAGGCCATCGACGTGATTGATGAAGCCGGTGCTGCGCAGCAGCTGGTGGCCCCGAGCCGCCGGAAGAAGAGCATCGGTGCGTCCGACGTGGAGCAGGTGGTCGCCAAGATCGCGCGGATCCCGTCGAATCAGGTCACGACTTCCGACAAGGAAGCCCTGAAGGATATCGATCAGAAGCTGAAGATGGTGGTCTTCGGCCAGGTCGAGGCCATCGACATGCTGGCGAGCGCCATCAAGCTCTCCCGGGCCGGCCTCAAGTCTGGTGAGAAGCCGATTGGCTCCTTCCTCTTTGCTGGTCCCACCGGGGTGGGTAAAACCGAGGTTTCCCGTCAGCTGGCCAACATCATGGGCGTGGAGCTCCTGCGCTATGACATGTCCGAATACATGGAGCGGCACACGGTATCGCGGCTCATTGGTGCGCCTCCGGGGTACGTTGGCTTCGACCAGGGCGGGCTGCTGACCGAAGCGGTCACCAAACACCCGCACAGCGTTGTGCTCCTCGATGAGATCGAGAAGGCGCACCCCGAAGTCTTCAACCTGCTGCTGCAGGTGATGGATCACGGTACCCTGACGGATAACAACGGTCGCAAAGCGGATTTCCGCAACGTCGTGCTCATCATGACCACCAACGCCGGCGCGCAGGAGATCAGCCGCTCGAGCATCGGCTTTGCCGAGCAGGATCACACCTCAGACGGTATGGAAGCGATCAAGAAGATGTTCACGCCGGAATTCCGGAATCGTCTCGATGCCACCGTACAGTTTCACTCGCTCGGTACCGACGTCATCAAAACCGTGGTTGATAAGTTCCTCACGGAGCTGCAGGCGCAGCTCGACGACAAGAAGGTCATGCTGGACGTGGACGAAGAAGCCCGCGAATGGCTGGCCCGGGAAGGCTACGATGAGAAGATGGGTGCCCGGCCCATGCAGCGGCTGATCCAGGAGAAGATCAAGCGGCAGCTCGCGGAAGACGTGCTCTTTGGGAATCTCGCCAAGAACGGCGGCACAGTCCATGTGACCGTCGAGGACGGAGAACTCAAGGTGAGCACGGAGTCACCGGAAGACGAGAAGAAGGAAGAGCCCGTCGTCTAGGCCCGCAACTCCGAACGGGCGTGCGCGAGGCACGCCCGGTATAGCTGAAAGCAGACTTCAGAAACTTTTCGGAGGGTCGTGTCGCAGAGGGCGACACAGTGAGGCGTTTGCGAAAGCAGGCGTCTACTTGCGGAAGGTGATCCGGCCCTTGGAAAGGTCGTAAGGCGTCAGTTCCACTTTGACCTTATCGCCGGTCAGGATACGGATGTAATTTTTGCGCATCTTCCCGGAAATGTGCGCCGTTACAACGTGACCGTTATCCAGTTCTACTCGAAACATGGTATTCGGCAAGGTGTCGATCACCGTGCCTTCCATCTCGATTTGCTCTTCTTTGGCCATGGGCTCCCGTGGGGCATTTAAAGCGAGCGGCATTCTGCCCGATGGTTCGGCGAAGTGCAAAGGATCCCCGTTGCAGATACCGGCGGTGAAACGCCCGTGTTTGCTGGCTTTGCGCCAATCCCGAGAGGGGGTGGCGCCTCAGCGCAGCTGTGTCCAGCGACCTTCAAGGAGCAGCTCCACGGGGCGGAAGTCGACCTTGTAGCGCATCTTGCGACAGTCGCGGATCCAATAACCCAGATAGAGGTATGGCAGCTCGGCACGGTCGCAGAACTCGAGCTGCTTGAGGATGGACCAGGTGCCCAGGCTTCGTTCGGCGTACTCCGGATCGAAGAAGGTGTAGATCGCTGAGAGGCCTTCAGGCTGTTGGTCACAGACCGCCACTGAGAGCAGCTCTTTGTCGAGGTAGGCGCACAGAAACACGCTGTTTGACCACTGCGACAGCAAAAAGGAACGGAACTGGTCCGTGGTGGGCGGGTACATGTCGCCATCAGCATGGCGGCCGCGCACATAGCGACTGTAAAGATCGTAGTAATGCCGGTTAAACATGGCCGGCTCGATCACAAGCTCCAGGTCTTCGTTTCGTTTCAGCACCCGACGCTGGTTGCGCCGCGGTTCGAAGCCGGCCACCGGGATTCGGGTTGGAATGCAGGCCTGGCAGTCCTGGCAGTGGGGGCGGTACAGGTGGCCACCGCTGCGTCGGAAACCATGCTCTGTAAGGCCCTGATAGAGCCCGGGATGAATC
>JBCDDI010000538.1:0-2882 GCA_039180365.1 Pseudomonadota bacterium | reverse complement strand
CCGGCCGCTGTTGTCGTTCAAGTCGTTGTGCACCAGATTCGCGTAAGCGCCGTTGACTCCCGGATTCTTATTGTCCTGATCTTCGGTGCGATCACCTTCGTAGTCTTTGTCAAAAACGTCGTGGTTATACACCAGCGCATCCGTTGCGTCCGGATAGAACGCCAGCAGCAGCCGCTCCATCTCCGGATAGAAGACGCGCTCGACTTCGTGGGCGTCATAGAAGTTTTCACAAGCCGATTCACAGTGCCCGAGCGCCACGCCCAGCTTATCCATGCACTCGGGTGTGCTGGGATCAAGACCGGGGTGGTACTCGCTGATGCGTCGGGCGTCACGCATGACCTGCGGGAAATAGAGACAGCGCCGGGCGTTTTCCATTTCGTCCTGGCGCAGCGCACTCGCATCCGCCTCGCGACCGGGGTCATGCCAGAGCGCGTTTGATGAGACCACGGAATAGGAAGGCTGCTCGAAGACCGTGTAGCGCATGGGCAGCACGATGCCTCCTTCCGGCGCTTCCATACCCTGGCTTTTGATGTAGTCGAGACACTCCGCATAGCGCCGGAAGCCGAGACCCCATTTAGTCTCGATGGGCCCGGGCGGGGCGGTCTCCAGCTCTCTGATCAATGCGTGGCCATCGCCGGTGGCAATGAGCGCCAGCGCATCTTTCGTGGCTTCCGCTGTACCGGCATCGCCGTTCCTGTCGAAAGACATATAAGACAGGCCGCCATTGGCCGCTATCGGTGCTGGTTGACCAGCCGTGAGCTCAAGGGGTGGGACAAAAGGCGTATCCGCCAGCTGCTCTGCCATTGGCTTCTCTCCCGCTAAAGTCAGCCCGCTATCCTGGCATAGGGCGGGATCAGATCCCAGTCAGCCTGATCTGGCGAATGACACAACCTTGCCGCTCACAGCGCCTCAGCCCTCAGACCTCAGCCCTCAGCCGCCGCGAGCGCCCGCAAGGTAGCCGTGCATTCCCCGCTGGCGCCAAGGGCTTCGAGCAACTGTGCCGAATCTTCAAGCACCTGGCGGCGCTGCGCCGCGCGGCCGGCTTCGGAGGTCTCGGCTTCATTGGTGTCAAAAAAGACGTTGTTGCCGTCCGGATCGTAGGTGGACCAGCAGGCACCATCCGCCGTTGCCGAATATTTTGCCGCCGCATAGCGCTCCGGCTCACCGGCGAGTTCAAGACCCGCCGCACTAGCGGCTGCATGAAGCGTAAAAGGGTCACCGCCCCGAAAGTTGAGACTGTTCTCCTTAAGGAAGGTCAGGAGCAGGATGCGCGCATGACCACTCTTGAGCAGCACCCCTTCGCCAGCGTGGTCCAGCACTTCCAGCCCGAGGGCTTCATAGAACCGGGCTGATGCGTCGAGGTCGGCGCATTTGAGGCACAGCGTCAGGGCCCCGCCGTTCACAGCAACCATAACAACTCCCCCCGCCGGCAGGGCCGGCTCCAGTCTTCAGCTCAGCGCACAAAACCCTCGGCTCGGAGCGTCTGGCCAATCTCCGTGGCGAACTGCTTCGCATTGTGCTGACAAGCAAGCCCCCGGACCAGACGCTCAGAACTCGGCGCTGATCGCCCGATAAACGGCACCGAGCCGGTTGAAGTCTTCACCGCGGCCAGCATGCTCCCAGGCGCTGTGCACGGCGATCACGAGCCGCTTCTCGGGGACGATGTGAATACCCTGACCGAAAATACCTGACGCCTCATAAGTACCCGCCTGACTCAGCCACCAGAAGTAACCGTAGCCGGCAAAGCCTTGGGAGGGTGCCGTCGACTGCGCCATCCAATCGGCTGGTAACACGGCGGTGCCGTCCGCCAAGCGGCCCTCGGCAAGGGCAAAGAGCCCGATGCGCCCATAGTCGCGGAGCGTTGCGTTGATGCAGCAGCCACCGAACTCGCCGCCGCCGGGTTCCGTCAGCTGCCAGTAGGCGGCGGACTCCATGCCGAAGGGGCGCCAGATCTTTTCTTCGAGATAGGTTGAGAGGTTGTTGCCAATGGCCGCACGCAGGAGGGTGCCGGCAAGATTGGTTTCCGCCGTGTTGTAGTTGAAGACTTCGCCGGCAGCACCTACCCGTTCCTGGCCATTCAGATACTCATAGAGGGCAAGCGTTTCAAAGCTTGCGGAGGCAATGTCGGACTCGGGATCGGCATAATCCTCGTTCCAGGCGACGCCGGAGGCCATCTGCAGCAGATTCGCAATGGTCACGTCCGCGTAGGGTGAGTCCGCAAGCCTCGGCAGGTAGCGCGTGACTTTCTCATCCGTGCTTGCGATGTAGCCATCTTCAATGGCCGCACCAATCAGCATCGCGACCACAGACTTCGCCACGGAAAAGGAAACCCAGCGGCTGTCGCGCGTGTTGCCGAGCCCATAGCGCTCGTAGATCACCTTGCCGTCGTGAATCACCAGCAGACCGGCTGTGTGTCGATTCGTGAAGTACTCATCAAGGCTTTCCGTTTCGCCCTCGAACTCCACAACAATGCTGCTCAGATCTCTCGGCGCCTCCGGCAGCGAAAGGGGTTCAGGGCTTGCCTCGATGCGCCGGACCGGCGAAACCTTGTCCATGTTCCGGAAACCGGCAACTTTCAGCTCCCCTGGCCAGAAGAGCGGTGAAGTCCCCACAGCGCCTTCCAGATAGCGCGCATCGTCCGCAGGATCGATGGTCGGCGCCTGATAACCATCGGCAACTGCGCCAACGGCAAGCGCCAGAAGAAGACACGCGCCCAGTCCCCGTGCCAGCGTTTGACTCAGATCCCCCATACCCTTCTCCCCGGTGTTTTCTGCCGCTGAAGTCTAGCAGGACCGGCCCCTAGCTGGCGGCACGGTCAATTACAAGGGACTCACGTCCCGGCAGACCGCGCGTACACCAATTCGTGACGCCGTTCGCAGAAT
>JBCDDI010000537.1:0-2905 GCA_039180365.1 Pseudomonadota bacterium | reverse complement strand
GAAACTACGCCTACAACGAAGTCCTCGGCTCATCTCCCAGTCTTACTCTAGCCGAGGCTTCAGCCGTGCTTGTGCGCAACCCGGCCGGGCAGTGGGCTATCGTCGACATCAGCTTCATTATGATCCCGACAAACGCCTCTTTCAGCTTCGGGTACTTCACCTTCGGACTCACGGTGCCCTCTACGCAGCTGGAGGTATTGGTCCAGGATCCAAACGGCGATTCGGTAAGCTACAAGATCACGTCGGGAACCCCAGACTTGAATGTAGGCGGAAAGCCACCGCCCCCCGAGCCACCGCCTGCGCCGCCGCCAGAACCTGAACCTGCCCCTCAACCAGTACCCTCAACAGGCGTCAGCTACTTTGGTTACGGTGGGATTGGGAGGTCGATTTACCCGACGGGTTACTCACCCGCGTCAGCGTTCGGGCCGTTCATACCGGCCTTCGTACTCATCTCTACCCCTAACGCCCACTAATTCTCATGCCGCATCCTGCTCGGCTTCCGCCGGGCAGCGATGCGAACTGACCACCTCATCGTTCCAGGCGGACTCCAGCACCACCGGGAAGCCCCAGAGTCGGTGCAGGTGCTTGAGAACGTTGTCCGTGCTGCCGCCGAGGGGACGACGCTGGTGCTGCGTGTGGCGCAGGGTCAGGCTGCGATCACCTTTCAGATCAACGCGCACAACCTGGATGTTCGGCTCCCGATCGCCGAGGTTGTACTGACTGGCAAGGAGCTCGCGGACTCGTCGGTAGCCGCCATGATCATGGATCGCGCGGACCTCGATTTCCGAGTCCTTATCATCGTCGAGGATGCCGAAGAGCCGAAAGTCACGCATAACCTTCGGAGAGAGGAACTGCTGAATGAAGGACTCGTCTTTGAAGTCCCGCATGGCGGCCTGAAGTACGTCCTTCCAGTTGCCACCGGCAAGGTCCGGAAACCACTCACGGTCTTCGTCCGTCGGGTTTTCGCAGACGCGCTTGATATCTGAATAGATGGCAAAGCCGAGGGCGTAAGGGTTCATGCCGCTGTAGCCCGGATGGTCGTAACCCGGCTGGAAGAGTACGGACGTGTGCGAGGCCAGAAACTCCATCATGAAGCCGTCGGTGACCAGGCCCTCGTCGTAGAGACGATTAAGCAGCGTGTAGTGCCAGAAGGAGGCCCAGCCTTCGTTCATCACCTGGGTCTGGCGTTGTGGGTAGAAGTACTGGGCGATCTTCCGAACGATCCGGACGATCTCCCGCTGCCAGGGTTCTAGAAGCGGTGCGTGCTTCTCGAGGAAGTAGAGCAGATTCTCCTGGGGCTCCTCGGGAAAAGTCGGCACCTCCGCAGCATCCACGGTTTCGGCTTTCGGCAGCGTTCGCCACAGATCATTGAGATTGCGCTGCACGTACTCCGCGCGCTCAGCCTGACGGCGCTTCTCCTCCTCAGCAGAGATCGGATAGGGCCGCTTGTAGCGGTCGACGCCGTAGCTCATGAGCGCGTGGCAGGAATCGAGGATCTTTTCGACCTCATCCACGCCATGACGCTCCTCGCACTGACGGATGTAGTTCCGGGCAAAGAGCAGGTAGTCGATGATGGCGCCGGCATCGGTCCAGGTCTGGAAGAGGTAGTTGCCTTTGAAAAAGGAATTGTGTCCGTAGCAGGCGTGGGCAATCACCAGCGCCTGCATGGTCATGGTGTTTTCCTCCATCAGGTAGCTGATGCAGGGGTTCGAGTTGATGACTATTTCGTAAGCGAGCCCCATGTGCCCGCTCTGGTAATTGCGCTCAACCTCCACGAACTGCTTACCAAAGGACCAGTGGCTGTAGCCGACCGGCATACCGATAGACGCATAGGCGTCCATCATCTGATCAGAGCGGATGATCTCGATCTGATTCGGGTATGTGTCCAGACCGAAGTCATCGGCAATGCGGCCAATCTCCTGGTCGTAGCGCTGAATGAGTTCGAAGGACCAGGCGCTGCCTTCAGAAAGGGGTTTGTTGATCTTGTTCATGCCGCATCCCTCTTCTGAAAGAGGTCGTGAAAGACCGGAAAGATGTCTCCAACGTCCATGATCTGCCGTTGCGCAAAGGACTCGGGGAACCGCGCCGCCACGTGCTCGTATTCACGCCAGAGGGCCTGGTGGTTACGCTTGGTAATCTCAACGTAGGCGAAGTACTGCACGAGCGGCAGCAGTTCCTCTTCGAGGAGCTGTCGGCAGCGCGGTGAATCGTCGTTCCAGTTGTCCCCGTCCGAGGCCTGAGCGCCGTAGATGTTCCACTCGTTAGGCGAGTAGCGGGCCTCAATCACTTCCTGCATGAGCTTGAGGGCACTCGAGACGACCGTGCCGCCGGTTTCCCGAGAGTAGAAGAACTCCTGCTCATCCACTTCCTTGGCCACCGTGTGGTGACGGATAAAGACGATGTCTGTGCGCTCGTAATGGCGCTTGAGGAACATGTAGAGCAGCAGGTAGAAGCGCTTGGCCATGTCTTTGATCTGCTGATCCATGGAACCGGACACGTCCATGAGGCAGAACATGACCGCCTGTGACGTCGGCACCGGCCGCTTCACGTGCAGGTTGTAGCGCAGGTCATTTGTGTCGAGAAAAGGCACCCGCTTGACCCGACGCTCAAGGAGTTCAATCTCCTGCGCCAGGCGCCGAGCTGAGAGTTCATCACCCTGTTCTTCGGCTTCCTCGAGCTTGGCCTTAGCGGCGGCGAGGAGCCGACGCGATTCTCCGGTGAGCGCAATGCGCCGAGCCTTCGCGGCCGTCAGCGAGCGCAGCACCGAGAGCTTCGCCGGCACACCGTCGGTTGTGAATCCGGCATGCTCGTATTTGTAGCTCGCATTTCCCTTCAGGGCCCGCTTCGTAAGATTCGGCAGCTCCAGGTCGTCGAAAAGAAACTCGAGAAACTCATCCTGAGAAAG
>JBCDDI010000536.1:0-2918 GCA_039180365.1 Pseudomonadota bacterium | reverse complement strand
GTCTCGATGCCTTTTCCGGTCTGCCCCAGGCCCTGGCCCTGGCCTTTGCGGCACCGGGAGAAGTTGTTGTCGGGCTTGGCGCCGGGGCAGCGGAACCCACCTCAGTAGTCCTCGATGGAAAGCCTTATCCAGTTGCCCTGGCCCTTGAAGGTCTTGATCCTGATCTTGTGCTTACAGACATCGGCACTGCTCAGCAGTTGCTCGGTCGGGATGACGAGGCGCTGGATCTGATTCTGACGGCGGTGGTGTCGCCGCAGCAGCAGCTTCTGGTCTGGAGCGATCGGCTGTTGCCCGGCCTCTCGGCCGGTTTCCCGCTCCCGGAATGGTCTTCGCCGGGCTGGGATGTTCAGACGTTGACGGAGGGACTGCCGAGCCTGTCCTTTGCCCGCTCCGTACTCTTCAACCTGGGTGCCCTGGGATCTCTGGCGCTCGTTGTGGCCTGGCTGCTTGTCTTTCAGGTCAGCGTCATCTGGCTCCGGCGTCGACACCCGAGCTATGAGCGGCTTCGGCAGATGGGTGTAACGGACCGGGAACTGCTCAGGGGTTTTCTCCTCGGCGTGCTCGGTCTCGGGCTCCTTGCCAGTCTGGCCGGCCTCTGGCTCGGCGGTTTTCTCGCCGAGCGCCTGGCCGCTGCCGTTACCGGCTATGGTGCGGCCGGCGAAAGTGGCGTGGCACTCGATGGCTACGTCGTCACTAAGGCCCTTGGGAGTGCGCTGCTGGTCTGTCTCTTTGGTGGCTGGCTGGCTTTCCGCCGGGAAGCGCAGGCGGAGCTGCCGACAGGGGCATCCCGTCCTCAGGGTCGGCGTGGGCTGGTTGTATTGCTGCTTGCCGGCGCCGGTTTAGCGGGCCTTTACGCCACGGAAGCGGTCATCGGTGCCTTCCTGGCCATTGCTGCCGTGAGTCTTGTGGTACTGCTCGGCGTTGCGCCGCTCCTGGAGGCGTTGCGCCGCTTCAGCGCGCGCTTTCGCGGTCGTCTCCTGGAGCGGATCGGACTCCGGGAACTCGTCTGGTATCCGGCCGATCTTGCGGTGGCCCTGGGTGCCCTCGTGCTGGCAGTGGCAACGAGCGTTGCTATTGGACTCATGGTCGACAGCTTCCGCAAGGATTTTGCGGCCATGCTCGATCAGCGGATGATCTACGATGCATTTCTGGATGGGGCCGGGGTTGATCTCACGCCCCTAGCCGCAGAGCTTCGTGCGGTGCCGGGAGTCACCCGGATTCAACCCTACGGGCGTATCGATGAGCGTCTTGAAGGACGCCTCGTGACACTCGCCTTTACCCCCTTCGACGCCTTCGAGAGCCGTCGCTATGGCCTTGAGGGCAGCCTCGCACCGGAAGCCGTGCTCCTTAACGAGCGCTTCGCCCGGGGGAGCGCGCTTGCGCCCGGCGACCGCTTCGAAATCAAGGGCACGTCGCTCGTTGTCGCCGGGATCTTTCCAGGCTTCGGTGAAGCGAGTGGCCGCATCGTCCTCGACAGTACGACGGCGGAACGGCTCGGAGTGCCCCTCCGCTACGATCGGCTGAGTGTAAACACCGATGATCTGCCGGGCCTTGAGGGCGCCCTTGGAACGCTGGCGCCGACGCTGGAACTGCAGGATCAGCAGAGCGTCCGGCAGCTGGCCCTGGACATTTTTGATGAGACCTTTGCCATTACCCGGGCGCTGACGCTGCTGGCCCTGGTGGTGGCGAGTGTTGGGCTCTATAACGCGCTCCTGGCCCTCGAACTGTTGCGCACCCGATCCCGGCAGCTGCTCGACGCTATGGGCGTATCGAAGGGCGAGCAGCGTCGCATCGCCGCTGCCCGCATCGCCGGCGTTGGCACGATCACCTTGCTGCTGGCGCTACCTCTGGGTCTGGTCATGGGCTGGCTACTCTGTGCGGCGGTTAATCCCCGGGCCTTCGGCTGGAGTCTGAATCTGACCCTGAGCGCTGATGCCTTCGGCTGGCCGCTCCTGACGGCGCTGCTGGCCATGGCTCTGATTGCGCTGTTGCCCGTCCCCGCAGAGGGCAATCGGGATGGAAATCTCGATGATGCGTAAGCGGGCATTTGCGCTTCAAGGGTGCCTGCTGGCGCTGCTGGCGCTGGGTGCCTGCACGGAGGAGGCAGCGCAGACCGCCGCCCCCGGCGGAGCTCTGAGGGTCGGGGCCGTGCTCGGCGAAACGGACGCCACCGGCTTTGCCCTGGCGGACGCCCCTCGAAGTTTCAGTTTCCCCCGGGATCATGGTCCCCATTCGGCCTTCCGGAGCGAGTGGTGGTATCTGACGGCAACCCTTGAAGATGCTTCTGCGGCGGAGTTTGGCGTGCAGTTCACCCTCTTTCGACAGGCGGTCGCACCCCCACTGCCGGAGCAAGGCGCTCAGGACGACAATCGCTGGGCGACGCCGCAGGTGTTTCTCGGGCACCTGGCGGTAACCGATGTGGCCCGGGGTGATCACCGGGAAGCCGAACGCTTCGCCCGGGGCCATCCGGCCCTCGCCGGGGCACGTGCTGAGCCCTTTGCCGTCTGGCTCGAAGACTGGCGGCTCTTTGCCGAAGACGATGGGGACGGCTGGCGGCTGCAGGCCAGCAGCGGTGCCGAGTCTGGTGATTTTGCCATCGATCTGCGCCTCGCCAGTGATGCGCCCGTCTACTTTCAGGGGGAACAGGGTTTGAGTCGGAAAGGACCCGGTCAGGCGTCCTATTACTACTCCATGCCGCGCATGGCGGCTTCGGGCACCGTCATGCTTGATGACCGAGCCGTTCAGGTGCGGGGCACCGGCTGGCTCGATCGGGAGTGGAGCACGAGCGTCCTGTCTGCCGGTCAGCTGGGCTGGGACTGGTTTGCTTTGAAGCTCGACGACGGTCGATCGCTCATGGCCTTTCAACTCCGCCGTGAGGATGGCCAGAGGGATCCCTTCGATCAGGGTTTGCTGGTCAG
>JBCDDI010000535.1:0-2919 GCA_039180365.1 Pseudomonadota bacterium | reverse complement strand
CGTGGGCTGCTTCTTTCATGTCCGTTACCACGGGCGCCAGCAGGTGCGGAATGCCTTCATAGACGGAAAGCTCAAGCATCTTCGGATCCACAAGGATCAGGCGCACCTCTTCCGGCGTCGCCTTACAAAGGATCGAAAGAAGCATGGCGTTTACACCAACGGACTTACCGGAGCCCGTAGTCCCGGCGACAAGCAGGTGCGGCATGCGGGCGATGTCCGCCACCTGGGGTTCACCCATGATGTCCTTACCGAGGGCCAGCGTCAGCGGCGACTTGGCTTCCTGGAAAGTTGGATCGGCGAGAATTTCTTTCAGGCGCACCACCTCCCGGTTCTCGTTCGGGATCTCGATGCCAACAACAGAGCGTCCGGGAATCACTTCCACGATCCGCACGCTGATCACGGCCAAGGACCGGGCAAGGTCTTTCGCGAGTGCGCTGATGCGCTGCACTTTCACCCCAGCCGCCGGCTGAATCTCAAAGCGGGTGACGACAGGTCCCGGGAGCACCGATTCCACCTGGGCTTCGATGCCGAAATCAGCAAGCTTCAGCTCCAGCAGCCGGGACATAGCGGAGAGGGATTCCTCCGAATAGCCCACTTCGTCGTCTGCACTCTTCTCATCGAGCAGTTCCAGATCGGGCAACTCGTCCGACGTCTTGAAGTCGAAGCGCCGCTGCGTGCGCGCTTTCGCCTTCGGTTTCTCCGGAACAGCGGCAATCTTTGGCTGAGCACGCTCAGAAAGCTGCTTGTCGGACTTCTTGCGCGAAGCTTTGCGGGTCTCGACGTTGGCTCGAGCGACCGTCCGCGCATTGCTGCGCGCCTTCAAGCGGTCCGCCTGCCGGTCGACGAAGCCGATGCAGGCACGGCTGAGGCCGTGGAGCCAGCGGCCAGTCCGTTCGGCAACCGCAAGCCAGCTGAAGCCGGCGGCGGCCTGAGCACCAATGAGCCCCGCCGCCAGGCAGAGCAACGTCAGGCCAACCCACCCGAAAACCGGTTCACCCACGAGGACGAGCCATTCCCCAAGGACGCCGCCAACGCCCGCAGGCAGATCGGCCAGGCCCTTGAAGTGCACTTCCGCCAGCACACAGGCGGAAACAATGAGTCCGATCCAGCCCATGGCACGTATGCTCACCAGCGGCCAGGAAACCGGTTCCAGGGCGCCACGCACGAGGCGCACGCCAGTAATGATCAGCACCGCGGGCAGCGCATAAGCCACTACCCCAAAGAGATACAAAGCAATATCCGCAAACATCGCCCCGCTCTGCCCCACGAGGTTTTCCACGTCCGAGCCGTTGCCACTGTAGGTGAAGGCCGGATCCATGGGCGAATAGGAGACGATGGCCAGCAGCGTATAAAGTGCGGCAGCCGCGAGGCCAACAAGGCCAATCTCGCGAACAGGTACGGAAGCGGGCGAAGACATGGGGTTCTCCACTGGGGTCCGCCGCGAGTGTACCCAATCGTGATCGACGTCACAAATTGCTACGCTTTTCAATCTGTTAGCCATCCTTGCTAACCTAACGCCTGTACTCGATCGGGATGCGTAAACCGGACCTCCGCGCTATCATCCGCCCGCGATAGCGTCCGCTGGATAGAAGAGCCCGCATGCGACCCGATAAACAGAAAGTCGTCGACGAAGTCTGGGATGACGAACGGATCGAGAGTTTCCTTGACAAGACACCCATGGGAGACGAACAGAGCCGGGACTACAGCTGCCTGCTCTATGCCTATCGAAGCATGCGGCCAGGTGATTTCGAGAGATTCCTCGAGAAGTTCACGGCCCTCAACAGGGACCTCAACGCGCGCAGTAACGCCGGTGAAACGCTTCTTGAGACCATTACCGGACACCGTCATGGCGAACCTTTCCGTGAGCTGTTAATGAAGCATGGTGCCGGTAGCTAGCTGAACGGCGCCTGACCCTGGTTATGAACCTGCTGTCACGCCAGACGCCGACCTTTCCGGCCGTTGATCGGGCCCTTGCCGATCCCAACGGCCTCCTCGCCGTGGGCGGCGCCCTGAACACGGAATGGCTGACGGCCGCCTACCGACGCGGCATCTTTCCCTGGTTCGACAGTGATTCGAGCCCGATTCTCTGGTGGTGTCCCGACCCCAGGGCCGTGCTCCTGCCGGATGGCGTCCGGATCACGCGCTCGCTGGCAAAACGCTTGAGAAACGGTGGTTTCAAGGTCACCGCCGATCGCGCCTTTGAGGCGGTCATTCGAGGCTGTGCAGCCGAGCGGCGGAGTCAGGGTGAAGAAGCGCCGGGCACCTGGATCACTGAGGGGATGATGACTGCCTATCTCGAGCTGCATGCCCTTGGGCTCGCCCATTCCATTGAAAGCTGGCTACCCGACGAAAACGGTGAATATCGCCTGGTGGGCGGTCTCTACGGTGTCTCTCTCGGCCGCATGTTTTTTGGTGAATCGATGTTCAGCCGCGAGGCGGATGCATCGAAAATTGCCCTTTGCCACCTGGCCCGGCAGCTTGATGCCTGGGACTTCTGGCTCATCGACTGTCAGATCGCCAATCCGCACCTCACGCGGATGGGTGCCGTGGACATGCCCCGGGAGGCCTTCATTGAACTCGTGGAACGTAACGCCCACCAGCAAACCCGCGACGGTACCTGGGCCATGAGCGAGTGGCCCGCTGACAGCTGGCGGCCGCAGGCGGGCGCGGGAAGTCCGGACGCCGCATGAAAGACGAGATCGGTAAGCGGCAGTTTTATCTGACCCCAAGTCATCCCTGCAGCTATCTGCCGGGGCGCCAGGCGCAAACACTGTTCCTGGATCCCAGGGATACGATTCATCCCGGGCTCTATCAGGGCCTTACAGAGCATGGTTTCCGACGCAGCGGCGGCCACCTGTATCGCCCCCACTGCCAGGACTGCCAGGCCTGCATTCCAACCCGAATCCCGGTGGCCGGCTT
>JBCDDI010000534.1:0-2945 GCA_039180365.1 Pseudomonadota bacterium | reverse complement strand
TCGGTTTTCACGCCGCCTGGTTCTATGACACTCAGCTGCTGAATCCCGACGTTTTCGTCTGCATGGCCCTGGCGGCTCACGAAACGTCGACAATCCGCCTCGGCACCGGGGTGCTCGTACCATCTAATCGCATCGAACCGGTTACGGCGAACGCCTTTGCGACGCTCGCCAAGCTTGCCCCCGGACGCATCGATTTCGGCGTGGGAACAGGCTTCACGGCCCGTCGCACCATGGGTCTCGGTGCAATTCCGCTGGCCAGAACGAAAAGTTACGTCGAACGGGTGCGGGCGATGCTCGCGGGCGAGACCATCGAGTGGGACTTTGAAGGTAAGCGCCGACAGATCCGCTTCCTGAATCCGGACCTTGGACTCATTGAACTCGGCGACATTCCCATCTGGTTTTCGGCCTTCGGCCCGAAAGCCAAGCAGGTGGCTGCAGAGCTTGAGGCCGGCTGGCTAAACTTCGGGGCCCAGGGTGCAGAAGAAAGTCTCGAGGAAACCCGGAAGATCTGGACGGCGGCCGGCCCCAGTGCCGAGAGCCTTAAGAGCAACCTCTTTCTCCTCGGTGCGGTGCTTCAGGGTGACGCTGACGACGAAGCCCGGCTCATGGCCCAGGCTGCTCCGCTGACGGCGGTGATGTTTCACAATCTTGCGGACGAGGTGGGTGCCATGGGCGGCGCCAATCTTCCGGAGGGTCCCTTACGTGCGCTCCTCGATCAGTATCTCGAGGTGCATGAGGGTTATGAACCTGCCGATGCGCGCTATCTCATGAATCACCGGGGCCATCTGATGTTCGTGCGCCCTGAGGAAAGCCATCTCACGCCGGAACTTGTCATGGCGACGACGTTTTCCGGCACGAGGGAGGCGCTCGTTGAACGCCTCCGTGGACTCGAGGCCGCCGGCTATGACGAGGTCACCGTGCAGCTCGTGCACGACCATGAAGAGGCGATAGAGTCCTGGGCCGAGGTGTTTCAGGCCGTCTGAGCAAGGCGCTCCGTCAGCGAGCGATGAAAGTTTGTGATGGCGCGCTCGAAGTGCCCGTAGGTGAAGTGGGTGTTTGCCCCGGAGGCCAGCCCCTTCTGAATCCGCTGCACCATCTCCGCATCTTCTTTGCTGCCGGTGTCGGCGACAAAGCTCGCATCCCGGCGCATACGCACGGCGGCTTCCCCTTCAGGATCATCCACGCGCTGGCCGATGCGGTAGGAGTAATAGTGGGTGCGCGTCGGTGAGAGGGGTTCCGAGAAAGACACCGCAGTGTGATTCGAGAGCATGGCAACACTGGCCGTCGGGAATATGTTGTAGGCGTAAGTCACCATGCCGCGGATATCTCGCTCCGCCGGTGGCACCGCGCGCAGTTTTTCGATGCGCCGGAAGGGAAAGGTGACCCGGGCGTTTGGACCAAAGGTCTCGACCACGTTCAGGTTGTCGTAGCCGTAGGGGTAAAAGCTTTCCCGGTGAGTCGGCTTGATGTGATAACCCTCGAGGGTCGCCTCGATGTTGAGCTTCCAGTTGAATTCACTCTCGCCGTCATTGCGGGCGAAGATCGCCTGGTCGTGGCCGATCAGATCCGGCAGTTCCACCAGGGCGCCGGCATCAATCGGGTCTTCGATGGAGACGAAGACCAGTCCGCTTTGCTCCGTCACCCCGTGCACCGGCACCAGGCCGTTCGTCGCCTTGTCGAGTCCCGGGAAACCTGACTCGTGCGGAACATGAGTCAGCTCACCGTCGAGGTTGTAGGCCCAGCCGTGGTAGCGGCAGCTGAACACCCGGGTGCAACCGCTGCCTTCAGCCACTGTCACCCCGCGATGTCGGCAGGCATTCCGATAGGCGCGAAGGCCGCCGTCCTCATGGCGGACCACCAGGATGGGGATGCCGGCGAGGGGCCGGGCGATGTAGTCGCCCGTATTCTCAAGGGCGAGAGAAGGCGCGAAGGGCATCGGCAGCTGGCGCATGAGCGCAAGCTCTGCCTGAAAGCGGTCCTCAGAGCGATAGTGCTCTGTGGGTTCCAACCACACTTCATCGCCGCGGTCGGTGGTACCCGCGTCGATGTGCTCAAAAACCCGCTCGATGACTTCCTGGTCGCTCAGCATGTGCATCCCCTCCTGCTGGCTGACGACAGCTTACGTCGAAGCGCTGTCTCAGTCGAAATCGGCGGCGCTGTGACGCTCAACGACCTGTGTCGCCTCGTCGCCCCAGGCCCGATTCACCCGGCGACCGCGCTGCACGGCCGGTCGCGCCTCTATGGCACTTGCCCAGCGAACGACGTGCTCGTAGGAAGCCACGTCCAGGAACTCGGCGGCATCGTAGATGTTGTGCAGCACCAGGGCGCCGTACCAGGCGTAGTTGGCCATGTCGGCAATGGTGTATTCATCGCCGCCGAGAAACTCACTTTCGGCCAGGCGCCGGTTCAGCACGTCTGTCTGCCGTTTCACTTCCATGGCGAAGCGGTTGATGGGGTATTCCCACTTTTCCGGGGCGTAGGCATAGAAATGGCCGAAGCCGCCGCCGAGGTAGGGGGCGCTGCCCATCTGCCAGAAGAGCCAGGACAGACACTCGGCGCGCTTCGATGGATCTGTCGGCAGGAAGTGGCCGAACTTCTCGGCGAGGTACATAAGGATGGCGCCGGATTCGAAGATCCGGGTGCCCGGTTCGGTGCTGCGGTCGAGGAGCGCCGGGATCTTCGAGTTCGGGTTGATAGCGACGAATCCGCTGCCGAACTGATTCCCTTCACCGATGTTGATGATCCAGGCGTCGTACTCGGCGTCGCTGACGCCGGCCTCGAGGAGTTCCTCGAGTAAAACGGTGACCTTTACGCCGTTTGGCGTGGCGAGGCTGTAGAGCTGCAGGCTGTGTTCACCGACCGGCAGTTCCTTGTCATGGGTGGGTCCCGCAATGGGCCGGTTAATGTTTGCGAAACGGCCGCCGGACTCCGAGTCCCAGGTCCAG
>JBCDDI010000533.1:0-2948 GCA_039180365.1 Pseudomonadota bacterium | reverse complement strand
GACCAGGAAGTCGAAACGCAGCAGCACGTAGACGGACACTTTGGTCGCGCAGGCGGCGAGAAACGCCGTCGCCATATGCGGTGCCCAGGCATAGGCGTTCGGCAACCACACATGGAGCGGGAAGACGGCGGCTTTCAGGGCCAGGCCAATAGTAATGAAACCGGCGGCGGCAAGAATTGGTCGTTGATCGGCGACTTCTCCAATTCTCGCTTCCATGTCCGCAAGATTCAGGGTGCCCGTCATCATGTACACGAGACCAACGCCGATCAGATAAAAAGTGGCACCAATGGTGCCCATGATCAGGTACTTGAACACCGACGGCAGCGCTCGCCGGTCCGGGCCTCCGGCGATCAGGATGTAGCTCGCAAGCGACGAGATTTCCATGAAAACAAAGATGTTGAAGGCATCGCCGGTGACCAGAATGCCGCAGAGTCCCGCCAGGGCCAGCAGCCAGGCGGCGAAGTAGTAGGGCTCCCGATCGTCGACGATCTGCGCTTCGAGGCTCGCTTTACCGCCGACCAGCGCCAGCGTTGAAGCGCCGGTCACTACAAGCAGCAGGAGAGCGCTGAAGCTGTCCACTGCCAGAGCAATCCCGAAAGGCGCGGGCCAGTTGCCCATGGCGTAGGTGAGCTCGTTACCGCCGAGGACAAGCATCGTCATGCGGGCGGCGATGGCAAAGGACAGTGCGCTGGCGGCCAGGGTGGCTGCCCAGGCAAGCCCCCGCGGCGCCAGCAGCACGGCAAAGGCTGCAGTGAGCATCGGCACCACAACCTGGAGTGCCGGCAGATGGGCCTCGAGTCCGCTCACTGCTGATCGATCTCGGCGATCTCGGTTTCTTCGATGGTGCCGTACTCTTCACGGATCCGGACAACAAGGCCGAGACCCAGAGCCAGCGTGGAAATGCCGACGACGATGGCCGTGAGGATCAGCACCTGCGGCAGCGGATTGGCATAGAGGCCTGTGATCGTCTCCGCAAGATAGGCCTCCGCTTTATAAATCGGCGCGGTGCCGCCTTCGATGCGGCCCATGGTGATATAGAGCAGAAACACCGCCGACTGAAAAAGCGAGAGACCGATGAGCTTCTTGATGAGATTCACCTTCGCGATCACGGCGTAAAAGCCGATCATCAGCAGAATGGCGAAGACCCAGTAGTTGAAGATACCGAGATAGTCCACGGTTCAGCGCTCCCGGGCCGCAAAGGCGTGGAAAATGGCCAGCAGCGTGCCGGTGACGGTAATGCCGACGCCGGCTTCGATTACGATGATGCCGATCTGCTGACCGATGACTGGGTCCGAGGCGAGCACCGAATAGTCGAGGAAGTTGCCGCCGAGCAGCAGGCTCACAAGACCAACGCTCGTATAAAGGATGGCGCCACCGGCCATGAGTCCAAGCAACACGTTCTGCGGCAACACCTCCAGGGCATGCGCCTCGCCTTCGAGAAGGGCGTAAAGAATGATCGAGGCGGCGATGATGGCGCCGGCCTGAAACCCGCCGCCGGGGCCATACTCTCCATGAAACTGCACGTAGAGACCAAAAAGCAGAATGAACGGGATCAGCAGGCGGCCGACGATTCGGGGAATCAGATGATGGCGCAGCCCGAGGTTCCGTTCCGTTTCTTCATCCCAGCTGCGCAGCACACGGCCGCGCCCAAGGAGAAACAGCACGCCGATGCCGGCGGTAAACACCACAAACACTTCGCCGAGGGTGTCGTAGCCGCGATAGCTGCCTAAGACGGCTGTCACCACGTTGGTAATGTCGATGTATTCCGGTGTTTTCTCGAGATACCAGGGCGCCACATGCGTGTGCACGGGGGCTGCGGGATCGCCAAAGCGCGGCTTGTCCGTGGTGGCATAGACCACAACCAGCGTTGCGATCACCGTGACCGTCATGGACAGCGCCACCCGCGTTGTCGGCGCGCGCTCCCGCTCCGCCGTGAGCGCCAGGGCGCTTAAGAAAAGCACCGTCGAGATCCCCGCCCCCACGGCCGCTTCCGTGAGCGCCACGTCTGCGGCATCCAGAATGAAGAAGTTGGCCGCGATAAGCAGACTGGCAATGCCCATGAGCATGACGGCGACGAAGAGATTCCGGGCTCGGACGATGGCGATGGCGGCAATAACAAGCAGCGACATGAGAAAAATGCCGAAGAGTGCCGTCATGACCGTGGCTCTCCGACGGCTTGATCATCCAGGTCATCGCTCATGGGGCGATTGCCTGCCAGGAGCGCGGCACTTGCGAGCGCATTGGATGAGGTGGGGGAGGTCAGCAGCAGGAAAAGCAGGATCGCGGCGAGCTTGATGGTGGCGAGGGACAAGCCCGCCTGAAGCATGATGCCGGCAATCACCAGGATGGCGCCGAGGCTGTCGGTCACGCTGGCGGCGTGCATGCGCGTATAAAGGTCGGGCATGCGCAGGGCGCCGATACCGCCGATCAGCACCGCAAGCCCGCCGAGGGTCAGCAGCAGCCAGGACAGCGCATCGATCACTGCGGCCATCATGATCCGGCCTCCTCCCGCTCCTGGCGTTCTTTGCGGCTGCGGAAGAACTCAAGCACCGCCAGCACGCCGATGAAGTTGATGAGCGCGTAGGCCAGGGCCAGATCGAGAAAGTCCGGGCGGCCGTAAAGAAAGGCGATCACGGACAGCAGCAGGGCAGTCTTGGTGCCGAACATGTTTACCGCAAGAACTCGGTCGTAAACGCTCGGTCCGCGAATGGCGCGGATCAAAGCGAGGCCCATGGTCACAAGGGTGGCGATGCTGACGGCAAAGTACATCGATTGAACCGGTTCAGTTGTCCCGGAGGTCCTCCACTCGGCGCAACATTTCTCCTTCCCGGAGCGTCGCGGCAATGTCCGCGTTCAGGGCGTGGACCATGAAGAAGGATCGCGAGCGCAAGGCAAGGGCCCCACTTGGCGAGTTGCATGAGCCACTGTGAGTCTGGCACAACATAGCT
>JBCDDI010000532.1:0-2955 GCA_039180365.1 Pseudomonadota bacterium | reverse complement strand
CGCGGAGCGCTTCAACGAAGAGCATGCTGAAGCCATTGCCGCCGGTGAGGTGGCCGAAAAACCGCAATCGAGCGTTGAGTTCATCGAAAAAGCGTCCGGCATCAAGCAGCGCTACAGCTACGTGAAGGAAGGCATCCTCGATGTGACCCGCATGCGGCCGAAAATCCCGCGACGGGCGGAGGATGAGCTCTCGCACCAGGCGGAGATGGCTCTGAACGCCGCTCGACCTGCCCTTGCGGCGGCCGGTAAAACGGGCGCCGACATTGATATGGTGATCGTTTCCTGCGCCTACACGGAGCGTTCCTACCCGGCCATTGCTATCGAAGTGCAGGCGGAACTCGGCATCGAAGGCACCGGCTTCGATATGCTCGTTGCCTGTTCTGCGGCCACCTTCGCCTTGCAGCGGGCTCACGATGCCATCGCCGCAGGGTCTGCCCGGGCGGTGCTCGTGATCAATCCGGAGCTGACCACGCCGCAGGTGAACTTCACCGACCGGGACAGCCACTTCATCTTCGGTGACGTGGCCACGGCCATGGTGCTCGAGAACGCCGAGGACTGCACAGCCGAGACGGCGTTCGAAGTGCTCGGTCTGAAATCGCAGACCGTCTACTCAAACAACATCCGGTCGAACTTCGGCTACGTCTCCTATGCGCAGGACGTCGATCCCTTTGCGGCGGAAAACCTCTTTCATCAGAACGGCCGCAGCGTCTTCAAGGAAGTCTGCCCCATGGCGGCCGAACACCTGACCGCGCAGATCGAGGCCGTGGGTCTTGCGGTGCCGGACGTTAAGCGCTGGTGGCTGCACCAGGCCAACATCAACATGAACCTCCTGATCGCGAAACGCCTGCTCGGCCGGGATGCTGCTGCCGATGAGGCGCCGGTGGTGCTCGACGAATATGCGAACACTGCTTCTGCGGGATCCATCATTGCCTTCATTCTTCACCACGATGATTTCCAGGCCGGCGATGTTGGCGTCATCTGCTCCTTCGGGGCCGGTTACTCCATCGGTTCCCTCGTCGTCCGGAAGCGCTGAAGCCGGCGAGACGGCGAGCCCGAGGCCATGAGCGAAGAGTCAGGCTTTCGGCCCTGGCGCGAATACGAGCGCTACGCCGAGGCAGAGATGCGAAAGCGCGCCGGTGCCTTTGCCGATGATCTGCATCGGCGCCGCAGCATCCGGTCGTTCTCGCCGGAAGCAGTACCCCGCGACATCATCGAGCAGTGTCTGCGTGCCGCCGGGTCCGCTCCGAGCGGCGCTAATAAACAGCCATGGCACTTTGCCGTGGTCACCGATCCGGCTGTGAAAGGGGAGATCAGAGCCGCCGCTGAAGTCGAGGAGCGGGCCTTTTACAGCGGCCGGGCCCCGGACAGCTGGCTCGCCGATCTGGCCCCGCTTGGCACCGACGCTGAGAAACCCTTTCTGGAGATCGCTCCCTGCCTGATCGTCATTTTTGCGGAACGCTTTGAAGAGGATGCTGCGGGCGAGAAGCACAAGAACTACTACGTGCCTGAATCGGTGGGTATCGCCACGGGCATGCTGCTTGCGGCCCTGCATCAGGCAGGTCTCGCGACGCTCACCCACACCCCCTCGCCCATGGGTTTTCTTCGAGAGATCCTTAAACGGCCGCGCAACGAGCGGCCGTTTCTGATCGTGGTCACCGGCTATCCTGCCGAGGGTGTCAGCGTACCGGACATCGAGCGGAAAGCGCTGGAAGACATCATCAGCTGGCACGATGGCGCTGCTTAGCTGAGGGCGCCAGGGGCTACAGAGGTCCTTTGACAGCGCTGATCCGGCCCTTGTCCTTTTCGAGCTTCTGGCTCTTCGTTATCATGTCAGCGTTCGCCGCTCGAGCATTCGCCGTGAACTCCTCGCGAGCCGGATGCTGAAACAAGTCACTTCACGCAACTGTCGACGGTAGACCGCGCCCCGGATTGAGAGAGAGTCCGGGCCAACCGGGGTCTGGCGCCGGCATTCGGGGCCCTCATGCAGTCTCTGCTACGGCTGACCATCTACCTCAAGCGGTACCGGGTGTCCTTCGGCCTGGCGGTGCTCGGCATGGTCATCGCCCGCGGCTTCGAGGGCATGATCCCGCTTTTTGTAAAGACCGGCATCGATCGCATCGCAACCGGTCAGGCGGGCCTGGCGGATGGCAGTCTCGATTTTGCCACTGCAACCGACGCCTTGAGCTTTCCGGCGCTGGCGATTGTCGTCTGTGTGATCCTGCAGATGGCGGTGACCATCGGCTACCGGATTGCCATGCGTCGAATTGGCGTTAACGCCGCCTTCGATCTGCGCAATCGCCTCTACGAGCACCTGCAGCTGCAGGGCCCGGGGTTCTATGCGCGCTTTACGATCGGCGATCTCATGGCCCGGGCCATCAACGACATCACGCTGTGCCGGGAGATCCTTGCCGGTGCCATCCGCATGACGCTGATTCTGCTGCTCACGGCCGTGATCGGTCTGGGTTTCATGTTCAGTCTGTCCCCGGCACTGACCCTCGCCATCCTGCTGCCGATGCCTCTCATCGGTTACATCGCTTTCCGGTTCTCCAAGCAGATTTACGCCAAGAGCCGTCGGGTGCAGGAAGGTTTTGCGGAGCTGTCGACCTTCGTCCAGGAAAATCTGAACGGTATCCGCACGGTGCAGGCCATGGCGCAGGAAGATCGAGAGATCGAACGGTTCCGCGCGGTGAACCAGGACTTCGCCGACAGAAATCTGAGTCTCTTTACGACCACCTCCTTTCTCGGCGCTCTGATGCCCATGCTGGCCGCAAGCGGCACCTTGATCATCATCGGCTACGGCAGTGTGCTCCTCGACCGCGGGGACATCACCATTGGTACCTTCGCTGCGTTTTTCTCCTATCTGGCGCTCGTGCTCTGGCCCGTGCGGGAGGCCGGTGCCCTGGTCACTCAGTGGCAGCGAGGCGCCTCAGGCACGGCACGGCTCTTTGAAATCAT
>JBCDDI010000531.1:0-2957 GCA_039180365.1 Pseudomonadota bacterium | reverse complement strand
GGCTCGGGTGCTGAATCTCTTCGCCTACACCTGTGCTTTCTCGGTGGCAGCCATCGCCGGCAGCGCGCGCGAGGTGGTGAATGTGGACATGAGCCGGCCGGCCCTCGACTGGGGGCAGCGCAATCACGCATTGAACGATCATGATCTGCGCAAGGTCCGGATGCTGCCCCATAACCTCTTCAAGGCCTGGCCTAAGCTGCGTCAGCTCGGACCCTTCGATGTGATCATCATCGATCCGCCGACAAACCAGCGTGGTTCCTTCACGGCGGAGAAGCAGTATGGGCTCGTGCTCAAGCGGCTTCCGGAGTTTGCGGCACCCGGCGCCCGCATCATCGCCTGTCTCAACTCACCGTTTCTGAACACGGACTTCCTGTCCGGACAGATGGCCCGCTGGTGCCCTGATGCCCGCTTCGAGGCGACCATGCCGGTATCACCGGACTTTCCCGATCTCTATCCGGATCGTGGCCTGAAGATTGATCGGTTCCGCTATCGCTGAGCCTCTCCAGGGTCAGGCAGGCTTAGAGACTCATCTTCGCCATAACAGCAATCATGGCCTGGCGCAGCTCAGTCGATGAACGATGTTTCAGGGCCAGCTTGATCTGGTGAATGTGCGTGGCGTGCTCGAGGCGCACGGCGTCCGGCAGAGCGCCTTCGTTCTCGGCCCCGCTGCCATCTACACCAACTACACCAACCAGGGGCTCGGTGGGTGATGAGAGCACGGTGAAGCAGCGGCCCGTCAGCACCGCCTGATCGATAGCCTCGCCGGAGATCGTGTCCTCGTAGCGCAGATAACCCTCATCGCCGAGCCAGACCAGGGCCCCGAAGCAGGCCTGATAGCGGTCGCTGTAAAGGCCGAATTCATCCGGCTCTTCAGCGGCGTGGATATCGTCAACAAAAACCCCGTGGCGCCGGGGAAACACGCTGTAGAGCGCCACTAGCGTTCGAGCCACATCTTTGAAGAAGTCGTCGACGTTAATGTCCGTCATCGGCGTTCCCTTGAGGAGGGGCTTCGCTGGCTTACTGCCGGTAGCCGTCCAGGAAGTTCTCGATGCGGTCGAGGGCTTCCGTCAGGTCTTCGATGCGTGGCAGGAACACGATGCGGAAGTGGTCGGGCTCGGGCCAGTTGAAGCCCGTACCCTGAACCACCAGCACTTTTTCCTGCTGCAGCAGATCAAAGGCGAACTGCTCATCGCTCTTCAGGTTGAAGTGCTCGGGATCCAGGCGTGGAAACAAGTAGAGTGCTCCGGCCGGTTTCACGCAGCTGACACCCTCCATGGCATTCAGGCGCGTCCAGGCGTAGTCGCGCTGCTCGCGGAGACGGCCGCCGGGCTGCAGGTATTCCATGATGCTCTGATAGCCGCCGAGGGCAGTCTGGATCGCGTGCTGCGTCGGTACGTTTGGGCACAGGCGCATGGAGGCGAGAATCTCAAGGCCTTCGATGAAGTCGCGGGCGCGGTGTTTTGCGCCGCTCACCACCATCCAGCCGGTGCGGAAGCCGGCAACCCGGTAGGTCTTTGACAGGCCGTTCATGGACAGGATCAGCAGATCGTCCGCAAGGGACGCCACGGGCACGTGATCAGCACCGTCGTAGAGGATCTTGTCGTAGATTTCGTCCGCAAAGACGACCAGATCGTTCTCGCGGGCAACCTCCAGCATCGCCTCGAGAACGGCCTTGGGATAAACGGCCCCGGTGGGGTTGTTTGGATTGATGATGACCATGGCCCGAGTGCGGTCCGTGACCTTCGCGCGCAAATCGTCAAGATCCGGTGCCCAGTCCGCGCTTTCGTCGCAGCGATAGTGCACGGCGCGACCACCGGAGAGATGGGTCGCGGCGGTCCAGAGAGGGTAGTCGGGGGCCGGGATCAGCACTTCGTCGCCGTTTTCAAGGAGGCCCTGCATGCCCATGACAACAAGCTCGGAAACGCCGTTACCGATGAAGATATCGTCGATTTCCACGCCGGGAACACGCAGCTGCTGGCAGTACTGCATGATCGCTTTGCGGGCGCTGTAGAGGCCCTTCGACTCGCAGTAACCCTGGGATTGAGGCAGGTTGTGGATGACGTCGAGGAGAATCTCCTCCGGTGCCTCGAAACCCCAGGGAGCCGGATTGCCGATGTTCAGCTTGAATACCCGGTGGCCTTCCTCTTCCAGGCGGTTGGCCTCGGCGAGCACGGGCCCGCGGATGTCGTAGCAGACGTCATCCAGCTTGCTCGACTTGCGGATGGGCCGGGCCGCTGCCGCTACCGCCGCCGCGCTCGAGGAGGAGGGCAGGTGCGTTACGGTGTTGTCAGATCCGGTCGTTTCCATTGCTGTCGGGCTCATACTATGATTTCGGGCCGCTCGCGGTCCGGCTCGCGCCGGCACGGTTGCCCCATCGGGCTCTCTCAGGGAGATCCCGCGGGCTGGCGGGCGAGCATCTTAGCAGTACCCGCCAGCACAGACATCCGAACGGTACTGAAACCAGATTGACAGAAGTTATCGACATAGGCGTGCAGCAATGGCCAAAGTGACGAAAAGCGACGACGAGTGGCGCTCCGAACTCTCCGAAGAGGAGTTCTCCATCCTCCGGCAGGCAGGAACGGAACGTGCCTTTACCGGGGCCTACTGGGATACGAAAACGGCAGGCACCTATCGATGCCGGGCCTGCAACGCGGAGCTCTTCGATTCGAACACCAAGTACGATTCCGGCTCCGGCTGGCCGAGCTTCTATGCGCCTCTCGAGGAGAGTGCGGTGACTACGCAGCGGGATAGCAGCATGGGCATGGAACGCATCGAGGTACTCTGCAGCAACTGTGGGAGTCATCTGGGCCATGTGTTCCCGGACGGTCCGCAGCCGACGGGCCTGCGCTACTGCATGAACTCGGCGTCGCTGAATCTTGAAGAGCGGGAAGGATCGGACTGATCCGTCCCGGGCTTGTGACGCTGACGGTTAAAGACAAACACTGAGTAGAAAAGGG
>JBCDDI010000530.1:0-2974 GCA_039180365.1 Pseudomonadota bacterium | reverse complement strand
TCTGTATGGAGCAGATCCTGAAATACCCCGGCGTGCAGCACGTCGAATCGTCCTTCAGTCTGCGTCCCATCAAGTTGAGCCGTGTGCTTCCTCCCTGAGACCTGCGCTATCCTGCGTCTCCGCGAATCTCATTGAGCCGAATGGTGCGCATCGTTTCTCTCTTACCCAGCGCCACTGAAATCGTCTGCAGTCTCGGGCTTGCCGATTCCCTGGTTGGTATCACTCATGAATGCGACTTCCCGGAACAGATCACGCACCTGCCGGTCGTCACACAGTCGAAGATTCCTAAAGGCCTGGCGAGCCGCGATATCGACGGACTCGTTCGCGACCAGCTGACCAGCGAAGCGGCGCTTTACAGCCTCCGAGGGGAGGTTCTCAACAAGGTTGCCCCAGACCTGATTGTCAGCCAGAGCCTCTGCGATGTCTGTGCCGTCGCTTCCTCAGAGGTGGAAGCAGCCGCAGCAGACTTGCCGGGCTCGCCACGCGTCCTGAACCTGTCGCCGAATTCCCTCGAGGATGTCTTCCAGACCATGCTGCTGGTCGGCCGGGCGGCCGATGTGGGGGCGCATTCCGAAACCACCGTCGCTGCGCTGCGCCGCCGGGTTGAAGCCGTGCGCGTCAGCGGCGAAACCGCCGCCGGCAGCAAACCCCGAGTCGCCGTGCTGGAGTGGCTGGATCCGCTCTTCAACAGCGGCCACTGGACACCGGAACTTGTGGCCTTGGCCGGTGGAGAGGATTGTCTGGGCAACCTGCACCAACCCTCGGAAACCACGCCCTGGGAAAAGCTCGCCGCCGCGGACCCGGATCTCATCGTCGTGGCCCTCTGCGGGTTTGATGTGGAACGCAGCCAGCAGGATGTGGCTTTGCTCAAAGCACACAGCACCTGGTCGCAGCTGCGCGCCGTGCGGGCCGGCAACGTTGCCGTCGTCGACGGTAACGCCTATTTCAGCCGTCCAGGGCCCCGGCTCGTCGACAGCCTGGAGCTGATGGCTGAGCTCCTGAACCGGTATCGCGAGTCCAGTTAATCCAACTGCTGGCGGCGGACCGCACGGTCCACCCAGATTCGTTCCGTTGTGTCGTTGTAACGGGCGTAAAACGGCCGAGGCAGATCCCGACAGAAACTGCGCATGCGACGTTTCGCCTGCTGCAGCGATGGTGCCACAAAGTAGCCGCTCTGATATTCGGTGATGGCATAGGGCCGGTCTGCGGCGGCGGCAGGATCCCAGGCCAGATAGTCGGGCAAGCGGCCGTCTTTCCCGCGACCACAGGCGTATTCGAGTTCTCCAAAGCTCGACAGGAGACCCGCGCCGTAGGCCTTCAGTCCCTCGCCCTCGCGCAGCAGGCCAAATTCAACGGAATACCAGTAGCAGCGGGACAGGGCCTCGATGTCCTGATCGCTGGCGCCAAGACTGGCCAGGCCGATTTCCTGAGAAAAGTCCGCAAAAGCCGCATCGGCAAACATCGGTGCGTGACCGATCAGTTCATGGCAGACATCCGGTTCCGGCGTATACAGCGGCCGTGAGTGATGCCGAACGTACTGCGTGGCGAAAAACACGCGAAAAGCGAGCCCCGCGAGGAACTCCCGGGGACCGAGCAGTCCGGACACCGGACGCAGCCGAAAGCCTGTGCGTTCCTTAAGGAAATCGCTCACTGCAGTGAATTGTGGAATCTGCGCGGCACCAAAGCCGGCCTCCGCTTCAAGTTCTGCGATGGCGCGTTCGTAGGCGTTGCAGGCGTGGGCCGCATGGAGCTTACGCAGCTTTGTATAGACGGTCTGCCAGGTGGCCGTCTCCTCCATGCTGTAGTCCGGTTCCGGCAGGGGCGCACCATGATGATAGGCGCGTGCAAGCGCATCGATGCGCGCCCGACTCTGCCGATAATCCGTATCCTTGAACCCCGGGTGATCGGCGGTGAGTTCCGCCCCGGCATCAAGGGTGTGCGAGGCCAGCAGATCGAGCTCCGAGATGTGCCGGGGAAACCAGGGCACCTCCTGCCGGTCAAGAATGAGCAGCTTCTCGGCGAGCGGCTCGAGGGCGGTGATGGCCGCCTTCACCGCCGGATCATCCCGATCCCCTTCACAGTCCACAAAGAAGTCGAAGCTTGCGCCAAGGGCCGGTCGGGACTCGATGTGCGTCAGATTCACACCGGCGGCCGTGAAGGCGGAGAGTGCCTGCTCGAGCGCACCGGGACGGTCTTCCAGGGCGACGAGCAGAGAAAGCCGCGCCTCCGCGGGCATGGCTCAGGCCCCTCCTTCGAGGCGCTTATCCATGATCGGTGCCGCAACCGGTGTGCTGGCGCGATGCCGGGCGATGGCCGCCTTAAGCTCCGCCACAATCTCAGGGTATTGATCGGCCACGTCAAAACGCTCTCCGGGGTCTTCACCCAGGTGATAGAGCAGCGGCTGCTCGTGAACGACCCGCGGCGGCGGCCGGTTGTAGGCCCCTTCGGTGACCAGATGAAGTTTCCAGGGCCCCATACGGTAGGCGCGCAGTTCGCTGCCCCGGTAGTAGGCGAACTCATCGCGCGGACTCCCGCCGCTGCCGCGGAGCACGGGAGAAAGATCGAAACCATCCGTTGCGGGCGCCGCAACGCCCGCAAGCGCCGCAACGGTGGCGAAAACATCCAGGGTGCTGCCCAGGTCGCTGACGGTACCCGGTGTGACCCAACCGGGCCTTGAGACAATCATCGGCACGCGCATACCGCCTTCGAAGGTTGTCGCCTTACCCTGACGGAGCAGTCCGGCCGTACCACCGTGACTGTCCATAAGCAGCCAGGGACCATTGTCACTGGTGAACAGCACGAGCGTCTGCCCGCGCAAGCCCAGCTCGTCGAGGGCACTGACAATCTTCCCCACGCTCCAATCGAGCTCTTCAATGACGTCCCCATAGCGGCCGCCAAGACTCCGCTCAATGAATGCGTCACTTCTGAAGATCGGCGTATGCGGCATGCTGTAAGGCACGTAGAGAAAGAATGG
>JBCDDI010000529.1:0-2978 GCA_039180365.1 Pseudomonadota bacterium | reverse complement strand
GCCGGGATTGCCAACTACTACGGCGTCGAGTCATGGATTGTCCGCTGCATCGCGGTCACCGGTCTGCTGTTTATGGGCCAGCTCGTTTTCCCCGCCTACTGGATCATGTACTTCGTGATGGACGATCCGGAGACCGAGGAACAACCGCCGAAGAAGCGGCGCGATGGCAGGCGGCGGAGAAAGTCGCGAAGTCAGAACACGGAGGTACCTCTTGTGGAAGAACCGGACAGAGAGTTAAGCCCAAGACGCAACCTCCGGAACGTGCAGGCCGACCTGCAGGAAGCGGAGCTCCGGCTCCGCCGCATGGAAACGCATGTGACGTCCGGCCAGTACGAGCTGCAGCGGGAGCTGCACAAGATTGATACGGAGCGGCCGGAACCGAGACTGGCCGCCAGCAACCCGAAGCCGGGGAGCGAGCCCGAATAAGGCCCGTTAACCAGTGAGCAACCGCTAAGGACCCAAGCCATGGACGTATTCACCTTTATCGTCATTGTCGTGCTCATCGGCTGTGGCACGGGGGTTCTCACGGAGTACCTGAAAAACAAGCGGGAGAACGCGGAGTTCCAGGACGATGAGTCGGTCATGGAGGAGCTCGAAGCCCTGCGTGGCCGTGTGGAAGTCCTCGAGGCCATCGTCACGGACGAGAAGTACAACCTGCGTAAGGAAATCGACGGCCTCGAGCAGCGAGCCTGATCAGGGCGCTGGCAGCGCGGAGATCAGCGCTGCCCGGGTCACTCGGTCCGGATAGTCCGTGAACACACCTGAGGCCCCGGCAGCGATCAGTCGACGGGCGGCCGCAAGGTCATTAACCGTATACACAAGCGCCCGGAGTCCTGCGGCACGGATTGCCTGCAAACGGCTGGCCGTCGCGACCTTTACCCCAAGGTTGATATAGCCGCCGCCGAATCCCTCTGCGATCTGGATCGCGTCGCGCCGCCAGCGGCCGAACAGTGGGGCCAGGGCATAGTCGTCGCGCAGGGCCTTAAACTCGTTGAGGGCGCTGTGATCAAAGCTCGAGATCAGTATCTCGCGCCGCTCTTCTCCGGTCAGATCTCCGGTCAGATCTCCGGTCAGAAAAGCGGCGAGGGGTTCGGCCGTACCAGGGCCCTTCAGTTCAATGTTTACGGCAATCTTTTCCGGCAGCGCTGCGAGCACTTCGCTCAAAAGCGGCACGCCGGCACCGTTGCCCGCGTCCAGTGCTCTGAGCCGTTCGAGGGGAGTAGCGGCCACCGAGCCGGTACCATTGGTGGTGCGGTCAAGGGTGTCATCGTGAATGACAACCAGTTCGCCTCCACAGACGTGGACGTCGAACTCGACGGCCTGAACGCCCAGGGCCACGGCCCGGGCAAAGCTCGGCAGGGTATTCTCAGGCTCGAGCCCCGCGGCGCCGCGGTGGCCGATAATGACCGGGGTGGCGGCGAAGCCACCGCTCGATGAACGGTCTGACACGGGGGTTACTGACCTTCGATGAACCGGATACTCGGAGTTGTATCTCTACTCCGGCGAAGTCACTACAATAAGCGGCCACTATGAGTTACCAGGTTCTCGCGCGCAAATTCCGCCCCGGCACCTTCGCCGGGCTCGTGGGGCAGGATCACGTGGTCCGCGCCCTGACCCATGCGCTGGACAACGATCGGCTGCACCACGCCTATCTGTTCACCGGTACCCGGGGGGTTGGTAAAACCACCATTGCCAGGATCCTGGCCAAGTCTCTGAACTGCGAAGAAGGCGTCTCCTCAACGCCCTGCGGGGTCTGTTCGATCTGCCAGGAGGTCAATGAGAACCGCTTCGTGGACCTCATCGAAGTGGACGCCGCGTCGCGAACCCGCGTCGACGATACGCGGGAGCTGCTCGAAAACGCCCAGTACCTGCCGACTCGCGGCCGCTACAAGGTCTACCTCATCGACGAAGTTCACATGCTTTCCGCCTCGAGCTTCAACGCCCTGTTGAAGACGCTCGAGGAGCCGCCGGAACACGTGAAATTCCTGCTTGCGACTACGGATCCGAAAAAGGTGCCGGTTACGGTGCTGTCGCGCTGTCTGCAATTTCAGCTGAAGAACATTTCACCGGAACGAACGGCCAGCTATCTCGCAGAGATCCTCGAGCAGGAATCGATCCCCTTTGAAGCCCCCGCACTCGAGGTTATCGGCCGTGCCGCTCGCGGCAGCATGCGCGATGCGCTTTCTATTACGGACCAGGCCATCGGCTTTGGTCAGGGGAGTCTCGCGGAAGCGACTGTGATCGAAATGTTGGGCCTGGTTGGTCGGGATGAAGTTGGCGCCCTTATGGATGCCCTGGCTGCCGGTGATGCAGCACGGCTCCTGGCTGTGGTGGAGGAGTTGGCTGATCGATCGGTGGACTTTGAGGCACTGATGGCCGACGTGCTTGCCGCCCTCCACGCCATGGCCGTTGGTCACGCGTTGCAGACGGATGCCCGAGGTCCCTTTGATGCGGAAACCGTGCAGCTGCTTTATCAGATTGGTCTGCTCGGCTTCCGCGATCTTGGTCTGGCTCCGGACCCCAAGAGTGGCATGGAAATGACGCTCCTGCGGATGCTGACCTTTGCCCCGGACGACGCCGGACAGGCTGTGCCGCCGATTGTGAACGACAATGCGGCGACTCCGAAAGGCGTTGCGGTTCCAAGAGAGACAAAGCCAGAGACGGAGCCGCGGGCTGAAGTAGCCCCTTCGGAAAGCGTCAGCGCGACCGCGACAGACATTGCCGATAGCCCGGATACTCCGGCGCCGCTGGACCAACCCATTGTCGCAAAGGAACCCAGGCGCAATCCTTCGGACAGCGCCTGGAACGATCTTGTTGATGCCCTCGATCTCGGCGGCGTCGCGCGGATGCTGGCAGAGCACTCCGTGGCGGGCCTCATAGCGGAAGACCGGGTTGAGCTGATTCTCGATCCCGCACACGACACGTTGCTGGGCGACGCGCAGGTGCAGACCATTGAGCGGGCGCTCTCTGAACACTTC
>JBCDDI010000528.1:0-2979 GCA_039180365.1 Pseudomonadota bacterium | reverse complement strand
CGGGCAAGCCGCTGGCGCGCGCGGCCGACGAGGGGCGCCTGCATTCCATGATTCTCTGGGGCCCACCCGGGACGGGGAAAACGACCCTTGCCCGGCTTCTTGCTTCCGCTTCCGATGCCCGCTGGATCAGTCTCTCGGCCGTGCTCGCCGGGGTGAAGGACGTGAGGGCCGCCGTTGCGGAGGCCGAGGCCGTGCAGTCCCTTGGTGAGCACACGGTACTTTTTGTAGATGAAGTCCATCGTTTCAATAAGGCCCAGCAGGACGCCTTTCTGCCGCATGTGGAGAAGGGCACGGTGACCTTGATCGGTGCTACCACGGAAAACCCCTCCTTCGAAGTGAATGCGGCGCTGCTCTCGAGAGCGCGGGTCTATGTGCTCAAGTCTCTGACCAGCGAGGATCTTGCGTCTCTTGTCGAACGTGCCTGCGCTACCGAGCTTTCCGTCGATATCGAGGATCAGGCGAAGACCCTGCTCTGCGACCTGGCTGATGGTGATGCGCGGCGCTGCTTGAATCTCCTCGAAGTTGCCGCCCAATTGGCAGAGGACGGCGTGATTAGTGAGCACGCCGTCAGCGAGGCCGCTGGCAGTCGCTACCGGCGCTTCGATAAGGGTGGGGATGCCTTCTACGATCAGATCTCGGCTTTGCACAAAGCTGTGCGGGGCAGTGCTCCGGACCCTGCTCTCTACTGGCTCTGCCGCATGCTTGATGGCGGCTGCGATCCGCTTTACATCGCGAGGCGCGTGGTGCGTATGGCGAGCGAGGACATTGGCAACGCCGACCCGCGCGGCCTGCAGCTGGCGCTCTCCGCCTGGGAAGCCTATGAACGGCTCGGCTCACCGGAGGGGGAGTTGGCGCTGGCGCAGGCGGTTCTCTATCTCGCCAGCGTGCCGAAGAGTAATGCGGCTTATAAGGCCTTCGGTGCCGCCATGGCACACGTGCGGGAGACCGGCTCTCATCCAGTGCCGATGCATCTCAGAAACGCGCCGACCCGGCTCATGAAGGATCTCGGGCATGGGGAAGGGTATCGCTATGCCCATGACGAGGCTGAGGGGTATGCGGCGGGAGAGGACTACTGGCCGGAGGAGCTTGAGGCGGCGAGTTATTACGAACCGGCGGCTCAGGGTTTGGAAGTGAAGATCCGAGATCGGCTCGCGCGGTTGCGAGCGCTGGATAGGGAGGTTGTCGCGAACAACCAGCCAGGTACGCGAGCAGCCAAACCCGCGCCGATCCAACGCCGCGATGAGTAGAAGGTTCGGTAAGCGGCGTGACGGATTCCAGATTGCGACTGCAATACTGTCGCGGCACCGGTCGCGACGAACGTCGATCTGTGACGGCCCGAGCCGATGATGCTTGAATCCTTGCTTGCCGTGGCCGCCGGCGGCGCGCTTGGCGCCATCGGCCGCTTCCTGATCTCTACGGCGTTTTTCGTCCCGGGAGAGTTTCCCTGGCCGACCTTAGCCATTAACATCGCCGGCTCGCTGGGAATCGGCGTGCTCTGGGGCCTCTATGGCCAGCACGCCTGGTTCGAGTCCTGGGGCCGCTACCTGCTGGTGGTCGGGTTCCTCGGCGGCTTCACCACGTTTTCCGCCTTCTCCCTGGAAACGGTCGGCCTCTTCGAAGGCGGGCGCCTGGGAGCGGCAGCCGGCTACGTGGGCGCCAGCGTGATTGGATGTGTGCTGGCCGCCTGGTTAGGTCAGCGCCTGACGACAGGCTGAAAGCCCCTGCCGGGGAACGGGAACGACTCATGTTGGACAGCAAGCTGCTCAGAACCGATCCAAAAGCGGTTCAGGACCGGCTCAAGGTGAAGGGCTACGACTTTGACGTCGCGCGCTATGAAGCGCTCGAGGCTGAACGTCGGGTCCTGCAGACCGAGACGGAAAGCCTCCAGGCCGAGCGGAACGCCAAGTCCAAATCCATCGGCAAGGCGAAGGCAGCGGGGGAAGACATTGAGCCGCTGAAGCAGGAGGTTGGCGACCTTGGAGGTCGTCTTGATCTCGCGAAGCAGCGTTTCGCAGAAAACCAGACGGATATGCAGAGTTTTCTGGAAGGGGTGCCGAACCTCCCGGATGCCTCTGTACCGGAGGGTGCTGACGAATCGGCCAACGTTGAAGTCGACAGCTGGGGGCAGATTCCCGAATTCAATTTCGAGCCTAAGGACCATGTGGACCTGACGGGTGGCGGCGCTCTCGACTTTGAGGCAGCGGCGAAAGTGAGCGGCAGCCGTTTCGTGATCATGCGCGGCCACGTCGTCCGCCTGCACCGGGCGCTGACGCAGTTCATGATTGATACCCACGTGACCGAACACGGCTATGAAGAGGTGTATGTCCCCTACATCGTCAACGCCGACTCGCTTTTCGGTACCGGTCAGCTGCCGAAGTTTGCGGAAGATCAGTTTCACATCGCGAGCGAGTCCGATTTCTATCTGGCACCGACGGCGGAAGTGCCGGTTACGAACATCTACCGTGACGAAATTATCGATGCTGAACTTCTGCCTCTGAAGCATGTCTGTCACACGCCCTGTTTCCGGAGTGAGGCGGGTAGCTACGGCCGCGATACGCGGGGCATGATCCGCCAGCATCAGTTCGAGAAAGTGGAACTTGTGCATATTGTTCGCCCGGAGGATTCCTGGGTAGCCCTTGAGGAGCTCACCGAGAACGCTCGAACGATTCTTAGGAAGCTGGAGCTGCCGTTTCGAACGGTGGTTCTCTGCGGCGGCGATCTCGGCTTCTCGGCGGCGAAGACCTATGACCTCGAGGTCTGGCTGCCGGGACAGAATCAGTACCGGGAGATTTCCTCCTGCTCTAACATGCTCGACTTTCAGGCCCGGCGCATGCAGGCGCGCTGGCGGAATCCGGAGACGGGTAAGCCGGAGCTTGTGCACACCCTGAATGGATCCGGCCTCGCGGTCGGCCGTACGCTGGTTGCGGTGCTTGAGAACTATCAGGATGGCGACGGCAACCTACACGTTCCCGATGTGCT
>JBCDDI010000527.1:0-2979 GCA_039180365.1 Pseudomonadota bacterium | reverse complement strand
CTGCAGGTCGCTCAGGCCTTCCAGCGCCGGATCGGCGTACTCGAAGAAGACCTTCGGCTGCAGAAGCAGGTGCTGCGTGCGGGCCCGGACAACGTCCTGCGGCTGCAGGAGTATCTGAAAACGCTCCGGACCGGGCTGCTGCGCCGCTGAGCGCCAGCCCTCTCGACTCTCCCAGCCGTCTCAATCTTCAGCCGGGCGCAGGTCCTTAAGGTCGATGGTCGACTTGAAGGGGCTGCGCTGCTCTGTGTAGTCGATGTCCTCGGCCACGTAGCGGCGCTCGTCCTCGAGGTAGCGGCGCACTGCGTCCCGGAAGCCCTGGTCACCGATCCAATGGGCACTATAGGTCGCTTCCGGGAGATAGCCTCGAGCCACCTTGTGGCCGCCCTGGGCACCGGCTTCTACTTTCTTCAGCCCTCGGTCGATGGCGAAGTCGATGGCCTGGTAGTAGCAGGTTTCAAAATGCAGGAAAGGATGGTGTTCCGTGCAGCCCCAGTTGCGGCCAAAGAGCGTGTCGCCGCCGATAAAGTTGAGCGCGCCGGCCACGTAGTTGCCGGCGCGTTTACAGAGCACGAGGAGGATGTGCTCACTGATCCGTTCCGACGCCAGGCTGAAAAACTCGCGCGTCAAGTAAGGTGAGCCCCACTTGCGGCTGCCCGTATCGAGGTAGAAGCGGTAGAAGGCATCCCAGTGGGCCTCCGTCAGGTCGGAGCCGGTAACCCATTCGATCTCGATGTCATTAGCCAGCGCGTCACGCCGCTCGCGCTTCAGGTTCTTGCGCTTTTTGGAAGACAGGTCCGCGAGAAAGTCGTCGAAGGTCCCGTAGCCCGGATTGTGCCAGTGGTATTGCTGGTCCATGCGTTTGAGATAGCCGAGCTCGCCGGCCAGACGCCATTGAGACTCCGGTAGAAAGGTCATGTGCAGGGAAGAGACCTCAACCTGATCGCTCACCTGCATGCAGGCGCCAAGCAACAGCTTCTCCTGCTCGGGATTCGGCTCGGCGACGAGCAGCCGGCGACCCGTGGCGGGTGTAAAGGGAACGCTGGCCTGAAGCTTCGGGTAGTAATTCTGCCCAGCCCGGTGCCAGGCATCGGCCCAGCTGTAGTCGAACACGTACTCGCCCTGGGAATGGCCTTTAACGTACATCGGCACGACGCCGAGGAGTGCATCGTCCTCTTCGAGCGCCAGGTGAAAGGGCTGCCAGCCGGTGCGGCCCACGGCGCTGCCGCTTTCTTCAAGGGCGCTCAAGAACTCGTGGCTGACGAAGGGATCATAGGGGACTGCGCCGCCCGGGTTTGCACAGCGATTCCAGGTCGCCGCGTCTATCTCCGCGAGGCTATTGAGAATCCGTGCTGTGCGCGTGCCTTTGGCGCTATCGGATGCTGCTGCGGAATCTTCTGATGTTGGCTGCTCTACCGGTTCGTCGCTCAAAGCGGTCCTCCTTCGCCGCTTAGCATAACCCGTTTCGGGTTGGCGCCAGGCTCAGTGCGCCTGCCCGTCCCCGGCCGTCATGGCAAAGGCTATGGTCTCGCATTGGGCCAGCAGCTTATCGACGGTTTCTGCCTCATCCGCGGAGAAGACAAAGCCCTGAAACGCTGTTGTGGAAAGATCGAAGAACAGCTGCAACAGCTCCGCCTCCGTGGCGGCGGCCCGCAGTTGCAGGAGCAGTTCCGTGAAGAACGCCATGGGGTAGGCGTTCCCGCCGGAATCGAGGTCATCAAGCACGGCCAGCAGCAGCGGTTCAATCTGGCCTCGAGTTTCAGCGAGCAGAGCCTCGGCAGGAAGGTCATTAGTCATGGCGGGAGTGTAGCGGCGAGCCGTGAAGATCCGGTGAGCATAGGTTAAGCCTCCCCAGCGCCTGCTGCGTCCCCTGGAACCCGCCAGGCGTCGATCAGCGGCAGTTAACCCGGTCACGGAATTGTTCCGTCCGCTCAGGCAAGCTGGGGCGTTGCTACAAATACGCTCGAACTCCCGGATCGCAATGGACAAGCCCTGGCTCAGCCTCGATCACTGGCCGCAAACGGTCAGATCCAATGCCAAGAAAAGCATGCTGGCCATGTGGGGCTTTGCGCTTTTCTGGAACGCGGTCAGCTGGCCGAGCACCCTGGTGTTGCCTCAAGAACTCGCGAAGGAAAACTACCCGGCGCTGCTGGTGCTGCTGTTCCCTGTGGTGGGCCTGTTGCTGCTGGGCTGGGCCGTGCGGATCACCCGGGAATGGCGTCGCTTCGGCGTCACGGAGCTGACCCTGGATCCTTATCCCGGGTCCATCGGCGGTCATGTCGGTGGTGTCCTCCGGGTTCGCCACGTAGACGTTGACTGCGAGTTCCGGGTGACCCTCGAATGTGTGCGCTCCCACATCGTCCGTTCCGGCAGCAAGCGGCGCCGGGAGAAGACGGTGAAGTGGCAGGCGAACGGAATCGCCGACGCCCGCATGGGCGCCGATGGCGCGGAGGTCCGCTTTCGCTTCGATGTTCCGGACGGTTTACCGGAGAGCGATGACCCGGAGCAATCGGACTACCATTTCTGGCAGCTGCGTATCAGCTCTCAGCAGCCTGGCATTGATCTGAATCGTGAATTCGAGATTGGTGTCTTCCGCACCGGCGCCCTATCGGAAGCGCTGCAGGTGGATACCACGGCAAAAGCCGCGCAGGCTGCGGATCGACTCATCGGCAGCGCGATGCTCGACCCCGAACACCGACTGTTGCTCACTCGCGAGCACGGGCTGGAAGTTGAGGAGCGGAACGGCTGGCTGCGCCTGCACCTGAAAACCGGTCGGCAGCGCGGCATGGCGCTCATGGCCTTTGTTATCGGCGCGTTCTTTCTGGGCGTACCGTTCATTGTTCCGGTCGACAGCTTTACCACCGGAGTGATCCGGGTAGCGTTCGCTACCTTCGGCATAGGGCTTGTTGCCCTGGGCCTTTATCTGCCCTTTAACGCGCTGGATGTCCGGATCACCATGCCGAACCAGCGGCGGACGCGTTT